>NZ_OBEL01000004.1:300000-410564 GCF_900215605.1 Cohaesibacter gelatinilyticus
AAGGTGAGATCTGTCACATAGCCAAATATACAAGGATATGGACGCACGACATCACATTGCCGAACCTTCAATCTAGCGACAGATCATCCAAAAGATCATTCTGATCCCGACACCAAATATTGGGATTAAGACGCAAGTCCAGATCCCGGGTTGCCAATGATCCTTTCGCCAGCCAGGAAATTTGAAGTCACATCCAATCTGGTTTGAGATTTGGCAGCTTGCCTGATATTGCCGCCTCTACACATTTGATCAGGCTGGCAAGTTTGAAAGCACGTCCGGTGAGTCCGGGACCATAGTGAGCGTATTTGGCGGAGTTGGTCAGAATGGTGTGTGCAGATGGGGGGATGACAGGTTCACCAATCATGCACCAGCAGGTATCGGTCACGATCTTTGCTCCAAAAGCCTCAATCTTGGCCAGATGGCCTGCATCTGCCGCTTTCTTTACCATCACGCGACTGGATGTGATAACCATCTCCACCGCTTCAGCCTTGCTTTTACCCTCGCAAAGACTGGCAAGTCTTGCGAACTCGCTCAAGGAAAAATGGGGATTACCGAGGGAGACAAAATCCACTGTCTCATTTTCAGCTTTATTGAGCACTTGCCAACTTTCGATCAGATCTTCTGTTCCAAGTACACAATGCTCAATTTCTTCGTGTAAACTCATGGCGCTTGCAAGGTCGGGTGCATCAGGCGTTACGCCAACGATATGAAACATGGGTGCGCTGGAGATTGTTGCAAATGCAGCGCCAAACGCTTTCAGATCATCATGGTCGGGTGACAAATGCGCCATTCCCTCTACAGCCGCTACCCGGTTTCCAGCCAGTTTGCCAACCTGATATCCAAGCAAGGGATAGAGATCATCATCAATAGTTTTGGAAACCGCTTTAAAGCTCACATGCAATGTGGCTTTGCGATTATGCTCAATATGAGCACCCGCAGCGGGGGCACGACCAGTCAGCGCGATACAAACATCCAGAAAGTCCGGATATTTCATTGTACGAGCGCCAAGCACACTATTGGCGAATACCACGGCGTTCGATTCCGCCCAGGCAATCTGATCTCCCTGTTTTGGAGCACTATCCAGTAAATAAGGAGCACAAGTATAACTTGGTTGAGCTCCCATATCAGTATAGGCATCGGCCAGGGCGCTGGCTTGTTCCCCAAATTCGCTTGGCACGCCTTGATCACGCCAACGGCGATAATCGACGGAAATGGAATTCAGAGTTGTCGGAACAGCGACTTTCCCTCCCATTCGCCGCAACTCCTGAGCAAAAACCAGGGACGCCTCACCCGTATAGACGCAGCCGTCAATATGAACCTGTTTTACATCCATCAGCTTTGTAGCCCCAACCAACTGCGCCATCTGCAGGGTGATTTTCATGGCCACTTGTGCCGCCTGTCCGTGTTCTCCATCCAATATGGCCTGATCCAGATCGCTGAGTTCCATGGAAACCAGTTTTGGTTGGGGAGCCGTATCCGCTATCACATTATCATCCAAAGCCTGGTCACCAATGATGACCTGACCATCTGCAACAAGCGCGTGTTTTTTTTGCAAGGCGTGTTGGAAATCAGGACCATCCAGCATTACAACAGGAATGGATCGATTGAATATCTCACGCGCAATCAAAACACCCAGTGTGATTATATCATCCGGTCTGGACACCAGAATTGCTTCAGGTCCCTTGCCATTCACCAGCATTTGCAAGATCACACCGCTGCCAGAGCAGGACCCACGGCCACCTGGCAATGCCAGAACCCTGCCTTCAAGCAATTGACCACTTAACGGATGATGGCGATCGATTACCTCACCCTTGATCGGATCCACACCTCCCCAAAAGCTCAATTCTGTATCTGTCGCAAGGATTTCTCCCGTTGATGTTCCAGACACGAATGGCTGTCCAAATAGTGTTTGAATTGGAGAATTGGTCATGGTCACTTTCCAAAGCAAGGTCAAGATTTGAAGGATCGCGCTATCCGGGTTTGATTAAATATCGATACCTCGCCCAGGTCAAAAAAAGCTTGTCACTTCTTCAATTAAAATTATGCACTTGTATAAATTTATGCGTTTGTATAATTTACTGATCATGAAATACTATTTTTTGCCTGTCAATGGAGAGATCCCATGAGCAGACGCTCCTACACCTTCACCCATGCGATAACCCGCAAACCCGGGTCATCCATCACAGATGGCCTCAGAGCAGTTGATACAGGTAGTCCAAGCCTGCAAATTTTCCTGCAACATCACGCTGAGTATGTAGCCGCACTGAAATCAACCGGTGCCTGTGTCACCGAATTGGAAGCTCATGAAGATTTTCCGGATTCGGTATTTGTTGAGGATGCTGCGCTTTGCTTGCCAGAGGGTGCTATTGCCATGCGGCCAGGCACCCCCAGCCGACTTGGCGAAGCTGCTGAAATGAAGCCAATTCTCAAAGAATTCTATGGCAGAGTGCTTTCCATTGAAGGGCCTGGTTTTATCGATGGTGGCGATATTCTGACCACCGAGAGGGAAATTCTGGTTGGCACATCGGCAAGGACTGATTGTCGAGGAATTGAAGAACTGCGTGATCTGGTAAAAACCTGGGGCTACAGCGTACGCGAAGTAAAAACGCCGAAAGGGGTTCTGCATTTCAAAACCGACTGCTCTCTGCTGGATGAGGAAACAATCCTGTCTACAAAACGTCTTGATGCATCAGGTTGTTTTGAAGGCTACAGAATATTGCATACCGCAGAAGGTGAAGAAGCCTGTGCCAATGCCATTCGCTTCAATGACCTGGTTCTGATGCCGGATGGCTTCCCAAAAACCGCAAAACTTCTGGAAGATGCTGGCTACAACCTTCGCCAAATTGGCAATAGTGAAGCTGCAAAGCTGGATGGTGGCATGTCCTGTCTATCCTTGCGTTTTACACCCTCCAGATAATCGACCGACCTACAAATCAAGACATCAAAAAGGTTCGTTCATGATCTGGACGAGCCTTGTCTTTGCAAATATGCGCTTGCCAAGCGCTCACAACGGAAACAATTTCTCTTTTGGAAGCTCTAACAATGCTGCAGCAGAGGAAAAACCGATCTCAACCAGCTGTTTCTGACAGAGTTCGGAATCCGGCATACCGCCATTAATCCAGATGCCATCAATCAGACTATTCAAAGCGAATGCTTTTTGCGAGATCTGCTCCTTGGTAGGCGAAAGATCGCATTCCTTGTAAGCATCTGAAATCAAGGTCTCGAAAGCCTGAACGGTGTCCTTGTTGAATTTGCGGCGGATCTCTGCCATGACCGGGTCATTCTGCGCCAGTGGCAGAAAACTTGCCCAAAGAGAGACCATATCAGGGCTGATAATCGAGCTGGAAAGATTGGCTCGGATAAAACTACCAAGGCGTTCACATCCTTTCAGATCAGATCCTTCCATATCGTTAAACGCAGTCCTGAAAATAACATTGAGAAGCCGAATATAGGCAGCCTGAATAATCTTGTCCTTGGAGGTAAAATAGAAGCGGATCAGACCATTGGTTACCCCTGCTGTCTCTGCAATCTTGCGCACTGTGGTCTTGCCCAGACCGTGTGTGGCAATGCATTTCAGCGTGGCTTCAACCAGTTCTTCCTCGCGAGTATTGGATTCTCTATGGGTTACCATCGATTCAGGCCAGGCCCTCTATGAATTCATATTGCCAATTTTCGGTCAGCTTTGCACATCATTGATCGTGCCGTCACCTACAAAGCAGAATTTTTGACATTAGTTTCTGGTTCAGATGGGGTTGAAGAAATTTCCGTCTGCAAACTTTCTTTCAGGAGATCCAAAAATGTGATGGCAATTTGTGAGCGAACGCGAATTGAGGGTAGTAAAACCTGATATTGATAATAAACAAGGGGGGTAAAGGGACGGATCTGAATATTCAATGTTTGGGCAAAGCTATGTGCTGTTATGGGATCGATAATCGATAGTCCGGCGCCTTGCGCAACCATTTGGCAAACTGCAAAGGACAGCTGGGTTTCTATCTGCATCTTGCGCTCGATATTGGCTGCGGTAAAAATCGCATCAATCCGGGTACGAGTTGGATAATTACTGCCAAAAGAAATATAGTTCTGATTTGCAAAATCCTCCGGTCCAAGATGTTCTTTATAACAAAGTGGATGGCCATCGGGCAAAATGGCGACCATCGGGGCTTCCCATAAGGGCTCGGTAATGACCCCATTATGATTTGTTTTGATTTCGGCAAACCCCAGATCAAATTGCTGGGAAGCAACATATTGTAGAACTTTTTGCGAAGAATGGATCTGTAGAGACACAGAAATATCGGGGCGTTCCGCACAGAATTGTGCAATCACTTTGGGCAAAAAACCCAAAGACAGAGCGGGCATGCCACAAATATGCAAAGCTCCACGTCGATAGGAACCAATCTCGCGCGCAGCTTCACCGATTTGATCCAGACCGATGAAAGATTTTTCAACTTCCTCAAATAAAGCAAGGGCTTCCGGGGTGGGTGTCAGGCGCTTTTTTTCGCGCACGAACAGAGCAAATCCCACATTGTGCTCCAGATCAGCGAGTAGCCGACTGGCTGCTGGTTGGGTAACCGCAATACGGTTGGCAGCCTCGGTGACGCTGCCCGTTTCGATCATGGCCCGGAAAGCTTCCAATTGTCGGTGGTTGAGTTTCATTGAGAACCAGTTGCTCACTTATTGCAAATTTTCATAACTATACTTCATAATATTTTGGAATGTTTTTGTCAAAAATATTAATTTGATTTATGAAATGGATAGGGTCTTTCTAAAGTCAGCAACACCCCAACGGAGGATCCTATGCGTTCACTCATTCTAGGAACATCGCTTTTGGCTCTTGGCCTGAGCTCGACCCTTGCAGCTGATAAAACCGTCTATCTGGCAGCTTATGGTGGTTCAACCGAGACTTTGTTCAAGGAAGTCATCATCCCGAAATGGGAGGCCAAAACCGGTGCCAAAGTGGTCTATGTCTCTGGCAATTCAACCGACACACTTGCCAAGTTACGCGCCCAGAAGGGTGCCCAGGAAATTGACATTGCCTTTATCGATGATGGTCCGATGACGCAGGCCATCCAGTTCGGTTTCTGCGACACCGTCAAGGAAGAAACCTATGCTGACCTTTATGACAATGCCCGTATGAAAGATAACAAGGCTGTTGGCATTGGCATTGTCGCGACCGGGCTCGCCTACAATGCCAGGATGTTCAAGGAAAAGGGTTGGGAGGCCCCTACATCCTGGAACGATCTGGCGGACCCGAAATTCAAGGGTAAGATTGCCATTCCGCCCATCACCAATGGCTATGGTTTGCATGCATTGATCGTGAGCGCTCAGCTCAATGGTGGCGGCGAAGATAACATCGAGCCTGGCTTCAAGGCATTTGAGGACAAAATTGATCGGAATGTATTGGTTTATGAACCATCCTCGGGCAAAATGTCCGAATTGTTCCAAAATGGTGAGATCGCAATGTCTGTCTGGGGCAGTGGTCGTTTGAAATCCCTGGCCGATCAAGGCTTTCCCGGTGAATTTGCCTATCCGAAAGAAGGTGCAGTCAATCTTCTGATTGCTGCATGCCCGGTTGTTGGTTCAGATGTACCGGAACTGGCCCAGGATTTCCTGAAATTCATGACCACACCTGAAATGCAATCATATTTTGCCATCCAGAAAGGTTGGGGTCCGGTCAATAGGAATGTGACATTGACCAGTGAACAAATTGGTGCATTGCCGGTGGGGCCAGACCGCGTCGATAAGCTGATCAATATCGACTATACTTTGGTCAATCCTGCTCGTGGGGAGTGGACCAAACAATGGACACGTCGCATCGAGCGTTAATCATCGCGTATTCGACTGTTCACATGTGACACGGTGGCCCGGTATTCCCTGCTGAGACCGGGCCATTTTTCCCTGTATTGACAGGCAGTCTCCTTCCGACCAAAGAAAAGCATATCCCGTCATGTCCTTTCTCACCCTTGAATCTCTTAGTAAACAATTTGGTGATTTCACTGCTGTCAAAGGCCTTGATCTTTCCATCGAAAAAGGGGAGTTCATCTCCCTGCTTGGGCCATCTGGTTGCGGCAAGACCACAACCTTGCAAATGATTGGTGGATTGTTGACGCCAACCAGCGGTCGTATCCTTCTTGATGGAAAGGATATCTCTCATACTCCGCCAAACAAGCGTGGTCTTGGAATTGTGTTCCAGTCCTATGCGTTGTTTCCACATATGACCGCAACGGAGAATGTTGCCTTTGGTCTGGAAATGCGTGGAATGAATAAAGTAGAAAGACTGGAGCGCGCTCATATTGCCTTGAAACAGGTAAAGCTCGATCAATTTGCAGATCGTCATCCCAAGCAGATGTCGGGGGGGCAGCGCCAGCGAGTTGCTTTGGCTCGTGCTCTGGTGATTGAGCCGCCTGTTCTGTTGCTTGATGAGCCTTTGTCAAATCTGGATGCCAAATTACGCGAAGACATGCGTATGGAGTTGCGCTTGTTGCAACAGGATATTGGTGTAACCACCATTCTTGTAACTCATGACCAGGAAGAAGCCTTGTCAATGAGTGATCGCATCGTGGTGATGAAAGAAGGGCAGATGGAACAGTTGGCCAGTCCATTGCAGCTGTATGAACATCCCCGCAACACTTTTGTTTCTGATTTCGTAGGTAAAACCAACCTGATCCCCGCCACGGCACAAGGCCAGACCGAAGAAGGGGCACAAGTGTTGATTGACGACGAAATGGTTACCCTCCCTGGCCAAACCCTGGAGCAAGGCAGCGAATTGACGATTTCAATTCGACCCGAAAAATTCCAGATGTCTGATGATTCATCGGATCATGAGGTAGAGGTGCGAGCAGCTGTTTTCCTGGGTTCCAGCTGGCTCTATCGAGTATCGAGCAAAATGGGAGATCTGTTCATCACGCAGCCCAATGACGGGTGCGCGGGATATAAAAAGGGCCAGACGGCCTATGTGCGGTGGTCACAGGACGCCATCACTTTGTTTTCGGAGGGCAACTGATGTCTGATGTTGCTCACGCGGGTCCAGGTAGCAAAAGCGCCCCATATTGGATGACAGGCCCCGGTGTCATTTTCTTCATCGCCCTGCTTGGGGCACCAATGATCATGACCTTATTGCTCAGTTTGCATTCCTATGATTTCACCCTTGGAATTCAGAATGACTGGACATTGACCAATTATATTGAGGTGCTGGGTGATCCCTATTTTCATAAAATCTTTGGACGCACCTTTGGTCTTGCCCTGCTGGTAACCGTGATCTGCATTGCCATCGGTGCACCGGAGGCTTATGTGCTCTCGCGATTGTCCAATCCCTGGAAATCCATTTTTCTGCTGGTTGTTTTGGGACCATTGCTGATTTCAGTTGTTGTGCGAACTCTGGGCTGGGCTTTGTTCTTTGGCGGAAATGGTGTTTTGACCATGACCGCACAAGCACTGGGGTTTGGTGAAGAACCGGTCAGCCTGATGTTCACATTTTCAGGGATGACCATTGCTCTGGTGCATGTGCTGGTTCCCTTCATGGTAATTTCGGTTTGGGCGGCCTTGCAAAAGATAGATCCGCAGACTGAAGATGCAGCTCTTTCACTTGGAGCTTCCAAATTTACCACTTTGCGACGGGTTACCTTGCCACAAGCCATGCCGGGAATTCTGTCGGGGAGCATAATTGTCTTTGCTCTGACCGCAAGTGCCTTTGCGACGCCCGCAATCATTGGTGGTCGCAGGATGAAAGTGGTCGCTACGGCTGCTTATGATGAATATCTCAGTACCTTGAATTGGCCGCTGGGGGCCACCATCGCCATTGTGCTGCTTGCCGCCAATATCGCAATCATTATCAGTTACAACCAGTTGGTCGAGCGTCGCTTTGCCAAGGTCTTTGAATAGGAGCTCAAGAATATGCAACGTCTTGGACCCATTGCTCTGATTTTTCATGCCTTGTTTGTGCTATTCATCATGGCGCCCCTCCTGATGGTGATTGCCGTCTCCTTCACTGACAAAGGCTATCTATCCTTACCAACGGATGGCTTGTCGCTGCGTTGGTTTTACGCCATTGCTGATAATCCCGATTTTATCGATGCCTTTTGGGTGTCTGTCTGGTTGGCGTTTCTCTCGGCAACTCTGGCAACGACGATTGCTGTTCCGGCATCTCTGGCCATTGCGCGCAAGCGGTTTTGGGGTCGAGATATCATTGCTGCTTTCTTGCTGTCACCGTTGATGATACCGCATCTGGTGCTTGGTGTCGCTTTCCTGCAATTTTATAGCAAGATCGGTCTTGGCGGTTCCTTTGTCGGTCTTACGGCAGCGCACGTCATCCTGGTCACGCCCTATGCCTTACGTTTGTCCCTTGCCTCTGCAACTGGTCTACCTCGTGATGCAGAAGATGCGGCCCTGACATTGGGCGCTTCTCGCTGGGTGACATTCCGGCGCATTACCTTGCCCTTGATCCTGCCTGGTGTTGCAGGTGGATGGCTCTTATCCTTCATCACCAGTTTTGATGAATTGACCATGAGCGTTTTTGTTGCCTCTCCTGCGACACAAACCCTGCCCGTGCGTATGTATCACCATATTACCCAGACGATTGATCCGCTGATTGCATCCATTTCAACCGTTTTGATTGTCCTGACTTTTCTGGTCATGTTGTTGCTGGATCGTTTCTATGGGTTGGACAAGGTCTTTGTCGGAAAGGGGTGATCATGCGCACAATTGTTGTTGGCGGTGGGGTGGTCGGTCTCTCTCTTGCCTATGGCTTGCTCAAGGCGGGCCAACCAGTGCTTGTACTGGATGGATCAGATGGTGACTTTCGCGCTTCACGAGGCAATTTCGGACTTGTTTGGGTGCAAGGAAAGGGAGCGGATTTTCCTCCCTATGCTCGCTGGACTCGCACATCAGCCAAGCTTTGGTCCGGTTTTGCAAAAGAGCTGGAAGAACTCACGAATCTGAAGCTTTCTTATGAGAATAAGGGTGGCGTGGAATATTGTTTCAGCGCGCAAGAAATGAAGGAGCGTAAAGCCGAATTGTCAGCTTTACGAGACAAACTGGATGGTGATTATCCTTTTGAAATGCTCAGTGCTGAGCAATTGAAAAAGAAAATTCCGCAAATAGGTCCGAAAGTTTATGGAGCCAGCTATTGCCCGGAAGACAGTCATGTCAATCCATTGTCATTGTTGCGTGCACTTTCCCAAGCAGTGCGTATGCTGGGTGGCGATATTCGTACCAATATTCGGGTGATGGAGATCATTCCTGGTGAGAATCAGGCGGAACTGATCACTGAGAATAGCGAGCGATTTGTTGCCGATCGGCTGGTGCTGGCTGCTGGATTGGGTGCGCAAGCTCTGGGGCCACAATTGGGCTTCAAGGCCCTGGTGCGGCCACAGCAGGGACAGGTTCTGATCACTGAGAAAATGCCACATTTCCTTGATCACCCGTCCGGTACTCTGCGTCAGGTCAATGAAGGAGGTGTCCAGATTGGTGCATCAAAGGCTGAAGTCGGACTGAACGATCATGAAGATGTCTTGACCACTGCATCACTTGCAGCCCATGCGGCAGATGTTTTTCCGATGTTGGCCAATGCTCAAATCGTACGAAGCTGGGCGGCCTTGCGGGTCATGTCCCCAGATGGGTATCCCATCTATCAACGTTCAGACAAACATCATTATGCCTGGTTTGTTACCTGTCACAGTGGCATTACTTTGGCAGCTGCCCATTGTGAGTTGTTGCCACGCTGGATAATGAGCAAAAATGATGCACCGGATCTTTCTCCTTTCAGTGAGGCGCGTTTTTGATGTTCCAGCCTTTGACAAAACAATCAGATAACGAAGAGATTACAGTTCATTTCAATGGTGAACCCTTACGTGTCGCGTCGAATATCAGTGTGGCGGCGGCTTTGTTATCTCATGATATCCAATCCTTGCGCCAGACCCTGCAAAACCAAAGCCCAAGAGGGCCCTTTTGCATGATGGGTGCTTGTTTTGAATGTCTTGTTCAAATTGACGGGGTAACCCGGCAAGCCTGCATGACCATTGTTGAGGAGGGATTGAAGATTACATCCATGCCCCAGAACCAACCCGTCTATGAAGATTTGAACCAAAGCCAGCATGAAAAAGGGACAGATATAGATGACCTTTGATCTTGTGATCGTCGGATCTGGACCGGCTGGCATGCAGGCTGCGCGCCAAGCAGCCGATTTTGGATTGAAAGTTGCCATCATTGATGAGCAGCATCAGGCAGGCGGACAAATATATCGTAATATTTCCAAGGCTTCTGCACGACAGCTTGATGTTTTGGGCCCGGATTATAGTGCTGGACAAAAATTGGTTGATGATCTGGCCGATGAACTGATTACGCATATTACGGTAGCAACGGTTTGGAAGGTACAGAAAACTGGCTTGGTCTACTTCACCCGGAACGGCAAGGCGGACCATGTGCAAGGTAGACATCTCTTGCTCGCCACTGGAGCACTGGAGCGAGCCTGCCCCCTGCCCGGTTGGACCAGACCTGGTGTGATGACTGTTGGCGCTGCTCAGATCCTGATGAAATCGGGGGGATTGGTTCCGAACAATGCTATTCTGGTTGGCTCGGGTCCACTGCTTTATCTCATGGCTGTTCAAATGCTGGCGGCAGGCTGTAAGCCAAAAGCCATGCTGGAAACACAAAGCTTGTCGTCGCTCCGCTCTGCTCTGCCTTTATTGCCCAAAGGATTTGCGGGCTGGTCCATGTTGATGAAAGGTGCGAGCTATCTGACCAAGCTTCAATGGGCGGGCGTAAAGCGTTATAAAGCGGTGGAGGAGATCAGCCTGCATGGAGAGGAACAAGATGGCGCAAACGGAATTGCAAAACATGTTTGCTTCACACATAAAGGGCAGCGCAAAAAACTGAAAGCTGATATCTTTTTGCTCCATCAAGGTGTGGTTCCCAATACGCAGATTAGCCGTTCACTTGGCCTGACCCATGACTGGCAGAATGATCAGGTTTGTTTCACACCTCATATTGACGAATTTGGGCGCACTTCTTGCTTTAATATCCATAACGCCGGGGACGGGGCAGGCATTGGCGGTGCCTATGTTGCGGCTCTTGAAGGAGCATTGGCAGTACTTGATATTGCCCATGATCTGGGGAAAATCGATCAGACAGAGCGAGATGCGAAAGCAAAATCCCTTTTCAGGAAACGTCGGGATGCTTTGGCGGCACGGCCATTTCTTGATCGACTTTATGCGCCGCCACTTGGCTGGCGATTGCCGCAAGACAAGACAATTGTCTGCCGTTGCGAGGAGGTAACCGCCGGAGATATCCGTTCCTATGTCGCTCTTGGCTGCACCGGTCCCAATCAAACCAAAGCTTTTGGCCGTTCTGGTATGGGTCCTTGCCAGGGACGCTATTGTGGACTTGTGGTGAGTGACATTCTTGCTCATGAAACCGGTCAGAGCCAGCAAGAAGTGGGATCATATCGTATCCGTGCGCCTATCAAGCCAGTCACAATCGCAGAATTGGCCTCTCTTGATCCGGGGGAATGAATTCCTTCAATTTTCTCATATATAAAACTGAGGGATGGCAATATCCCTCAATTTTCATGTCTGGCTGAAAGATCACTCCAAAGCAAATATCTTACAAACGTACCCGCTCAGACTTGGGATCGAAAGCCGGTCTCATGTGCAATGTTGCGGATACAACCTGTCCTGCGATATCAATTGTCCAGTCTCCTGACACCAGCCAGTCCTTCGGTAGTCCATCATCATCGTGGATATGAGCCAGACACACTGCAGCCCCGACGCTGTGTCCATAGGCTGCTGAGCGGACTTCCCCAATGGGAATGCCATTCCGCAAAACCAGCTCGCCACTCCATAGCATGATCTCCGGATCATCCAAGGTTAGTTGAATAATGCGGTTCTTCAACAGTCCGGTTTCCTTGGCTGCGCGCACTGCGTCCTGACCTATGAAACCTGATGGTTTATCCAAGTCTACGGCAAAGCCCAATCCCGCCTCATAAGGATTGATATCCGGAGTCAACTCTCTCGACCAGGCTCTATAGCCTTTCTCCAGTCGCAGACCCTCCAATGCATAATAACCTGCATCCATGAGCCCCAGATCTGCCCCCACCTGCTTGATGGCTTCATAGACGCCTACCGTGAATTCGGTTGGTACATAAAGCTCCCACCCGAGTTCCCCGACATAGGTCATTCGGTTTGCGAAACAGCTCGCATATGCAATGTCAATTTCCTGGATTGTTGCAAAAGGAAAGCCACTGTTAGAGAAGTCCGCATCCGAGATGCGTTCTAAAAGCTGACGGGATTTAGGTCCCATGACTGACAAAACAGAATAGGCGGAGGACATATCTGTGAGAGTTGCATGGCAATCTGGCTCAATAGCTTTTGAAATCCAATCCGTATCCCTCGTTGTCTGCGCGGATCCGGTGATAAGTAGGAAACGATCGTGATCCAGACGCATCACTGTCAAGTCGCTCTCATAGCCACCATGTTCGTTGAGCAATCCGGTATAAATTGACCGGCCAATTTCTGCGTCGATTTCACGAGTGCATAATCTGTTGAGGAGAGCACACGCATCGCGCCCCTGGATCAGGAATTTCGAGAATGATGTTTGGTCGAATATGCCAACATGATTGCGAACGGCGTCATGTTCCTGTTTGACATCATCGAACCAATTCTGCTTGCCAAACGAATAGCCCGTTTCCGGTTTCCCGGCACTTTTTGCAAACCAGTTGGCACGCTCCCATCCCATCTTGGAACCAAAGCAGGCTCCCTGATCTTTTAGATGCGCGTAGAGCGGTGACCGTCTCAGTGGACGTGCCGTATCAAGCTCACGGTTCGGCCAGGGCATGGCGTAGTGAAGTCCAAGTGTCTCTTTCACGCGGTCATGTAACCAGTTCGGATTGTTATTAAAGCGAGCAAAGCGTCTAATATCGACCGGGAACAGATCAAGCGTTGGAGCGCCATTGACGATCCATTCGGCCAGAGCGCGCCCCGCCCCGCCCGCACTTGCGATGCCCATGGAATTGAAGCCTGCACCCACATAGAAATTTTTGAGCTCAGGAGCTTCGCCAAGAAGGAAATTGTTGTCAGGGGTGAAACTTTCAGGCCCGTTATAGAATTGTCTGACTTGAGATTGCTCCAAAGCCGGAACCCTCAAAAGTGCATTCTCCATGAGGATTTCAAATTGATCCCAATCATCCGGTAGCAAGGAGAACTCAAAATCGTCAGGAATGCCATCCATACCCCAAGGTTTGGCCTCAGGTTCAAAGCCCCCCATCACAAGGCCGCCGACTTCTTCCTTGAAATAGATATATCCATCAGGGTCACGCATAACTGGCAAATCTGGCTTTACGCCCTCAATTTGCTCAGTGACAATATACATGTGTTCTGCGGAATGAAGAGGAACTGAAACACCGCACATTTGTCCGATTTTTCTTGCCCATTGTCCCGCACAATTGATGACATATTCGGTTTTGATCGTTCCCTGTTCGGTAACGACTGCACTCACTGCGCCATTTTCAGTCTCGACATTGGTGACACGGATCTTTTCAAACACCTTTACCCCGTTCTGGCGAGCACCTTTTGCCAAGGATTGTGTCAGATCGGTTGGATTTGCCTTTCCATCTCCTGGCAGCCAGACTGCTCCTTTGAGATCATCTGTTGCCATCAGTGGCCATAACTTGGCGGCTTCAGAAGGTGTAATGACTTCGATATCAATCCCTTGTGCGCGCGCAGATGCTGCTGACCGTCGCAAGACGGTCATTCTATCTTCTGTACGCGCGACGCTGACAGATCCGCAATTGTTCCAACCTGTTGCAAGCCCTGTTTCGGACTCCAGTTGGCTGTATAGCTCCGTGGAATATTGAATGAGGCCAGTCATGTTGGCATGACTGCGCAATTGGCCGACAAGGCCGGCCGCATGCCAGGTTGTACCACTGGATAGCTGACCTTGTTCAAGAAGAACAGTATCAGTCCATCCTAATTTTGCCAGATGATAGGCAACACTGGTGCCGATAATTCCCCCGCCAATAATAACGACCTGTGCTTGATTGGGCAGCTTTGTCATAAGACCCTCCAGTTGGCAATATTTTGCAAAATGATCTATTATTTTGCAAAATATTGCAATAGAGAATTTAAACAACCACTAGATTTGGGATGAGAACCAGATAAAATGAGCAATCAACGCAGCGTGTAAAATTGGAAATATCATGGTTGCCGAGCAACGATATAACGAAATTCTGGAGCATTTGAACCAGGCCGGCTCTTTGACAATTCGGCAAATTTCCGCGCTTTTAGGCGTTACTCGGGAGACAATCCGACGTGATTTGAAGCATTTGTCAGAGTTGGGCGAGCTTACGCAGGTTCGTGGAGGCGCTCTGGCAATCAAACAACGTGAGCCGGATATCGCAGATCGCAGTGATGTCAATGCAGATGGCAAAAACCATATTGCAAATATTGCCAAAAAATTTGTCACGGATGGTATGTCGATCCTGATGGATTCAGGATCCACAGCTTTGGCGATCTCGCGCGGATTGGAAGACTTTGAAAATCTCACCATCATCACCAATGATTTCACGATTGCAAGAATTGCGAGATGTCAAAAACACAAGGTTATCGTGTTGGGCGGTGAAATGTCTCAATCAGATTTTGGTACCTGCAGTATCGAAACCATTGAGGCAGTAAAAACCTATCAGGTCAATATAGCCTTTGTCGGTGTAGGTGGTCTGAGCGAGCAAGCGTTGGTTACTGATTATTCGCAAATAGCGGCCTATTTGAGAGCGACCATGATCAAGCAGGCAGAGCAGTCATTCTTTGTTGTGGATCAGACCAAATTTGCAAAGGTAACACCGATACGTGTCCCGGACCCCAACCTGGCAACGGGCATAATCGTTGATAAAATGCCGGACAAGCTCATCATGGAGCGGATTAATGAGATAAATCTGGAAGTTTACAATTGATCCGAACAATCATTGGAATGATCACAATGAAAAAATGACGACGGCCAGTTGCAATGCCGTCGTCATCAAGTTGTGGGGAATTATTTTAACTTCAGGTTTTCCATGGGAGAGAGTAGGTTTTCACATTCGTGAAAAACTTCATGGCTTCAAGTACGCCTTCCTTGACGGCATTTCCACTATCCTTGATGCCACCAAAAGGTGACATTTCAATGCGATAGCCAGGTTGCTCCCAAATATTGCAAGTGCCCACATCCAAACCCTCGATATAGGCAATTGCCCGGTTCAGATCATTGGTGCATACACCCGATGATAGACCAAACTCGGTGGAGTTGGAGATCTCCATCACCTGCGTGTCGTCGTCTGGAACCCGTACGATAGGTACAATCGGTCCGAATGTTTCCTCTCGAACCAGTTCGCTGTCATGGGGCACCTTGTCAACCACGATGGGCGGAAGAAGTGCACCCTGGCGCCCGGGATGATAGAGAATTTCTGCTCCCTGTTCTTTTGCCTGATAGACCCGTTTCTCAAAAAGCTCTGCTGCTTGCTCATGAATCACACATCCCAGCTGCGTTTCTGGATCTTGAGGATCCCCAAACTTGATCTTCTTGGCTTTTTCCAAAACCATCGGCACAAATCGATCAGCAACGCTTTCTTGCACCAGAATGCGTTTGACCGCCGTACAACGCTGACCTGAATTGCCGGTCGCGCCAGCAACAGCCAGAGCAGCGGCCTTGTCCAGATCCTCGTCTGACAAATCATTCAGAATGATGAGAGGGTCATTCCCTCCCAATTCAAGCGCGGTGCGTTTATAGCCGGCTTTATTCGCTATTATCTTGCCAACTGGCACCCCGCCAGTGAAAGTAATGATGTCAATATTATCATTGACGATCATCTCCTCACCGATATCTTGGGGCCAACCGGTAACAACCTGGAACATCTCCGGTGGAAGTCCAGCCTCATAAAGAATATCAGCCAGTGCAATAGCAGTCAGCGGCGTGAGCTCTGTTGGCTTGCAAACCACACAATTGTTGGTGGCAATGGCAGGCGCAATCTTATGGCTCACCATATTGAGCGGGTGGTTGAAGGGCGTGATGGCCGAGATTGAACGCACCGGTTCGCGTTTGGTGAAGATCTTGCGTTCCTTCCCATGGGGCGTCAAATCGCACGAGAAGATCTGTCCATCGTCTATAATGGTCATTTGGCCAGCCAGCATATAAACATCATAGGCACGGCCAGTCTCATAAAGTGCATGTTGATGGCAAATTCCCAACTCCAACGTCAGCCATTTGGCAAGCCACTCACGCTTCTCAACAATCAACTCTGCTGCACGGAAAAGGATCTTTTGTCGCTCATACCGGCTCAAGGTCGGTTTATAGTCAGCCGCAATCTGAAAGGCCTGTCGCGCGTGCTCGGCCTTGCCTGCGGGAACTGTTCCGATAACCTCGTTGGTATAGGGATAATGCACCGGCACGGTGTCTTCGGTAAAGACCACCTCTCCACCAATACGCATTCCCTCATTTCGGATTTCAACTCTGCTCATTTACAAGCCTTTCCTTCTGGGCTCAGGACATACCGATCCAAATTGTCGGGACAGAGATTACCGTCCCGATATCATAGTTCTCCGCATCAAGTGTTATTGCGCAGCCGCCATTGCCGCATAATAGAAAGCATCAAAGTTGCGCAAAGTTGGTGCATCCGGCAGGTCAATCTTGCGATTGACGATGAATGGCACTTCCTGCTCTGTCAAGCCACCATGACTGCGAAGTGGCTCTTTCAGTGCTGCCAGATCATGACGATGTTCCGAGGTGCCAATGCAGATATTCTCGCCAGATACCAGCACCAGATCACCAATACGATCACCAGGCAGTTCGAAAGCTGTCATGGCTTCTGCCTTCGTCAGAACATGGGTGATGCCATCGGTTGCATTCAGCTTGCCAATAACATCGCTCTGGTTGGCTTCGGTGGGAAGATAGACAGTCGCAAAGGAGCCAAGCGCGCCGTGATGCACCACATAAGGATCCGTAATGGGCAGAATGACACGCGCTTTGTCTTTTCCGAGCCATTCGTCCATCAGGTCTTGAACATAAACAACCGCTGGAGATCCATCAGCCAGATGCTTGGGCTTCATGCCGTGATCTGCCGTCACCACCACAGCTGCACCCAGCTCATCAAGGCGAGCGAGATATTTGTCAAACATCTCATAAAAATCTTTGGCACCTTGCTGATCCGGTGCATATTTGTGCTGAACATAGTCAGTGGTGGACAGATACATCACATCCGGTTTCCACTCTTCCAGCAGTTTTACACCGGCAGCAAATACAAATTCCGACAATTCAGCCGAATACACTTCCGGTACATCCATCCCCAACCAGGCTGATGCATTGTCCACGCCATTTTCCGCCTTGACTGCCTGATCGGATTTTTCGGAAGAAAAACAGATGGCACGATCCTCATCAAAACGCAGGCCTGCACCAAGCAAGGCACGCAATTTGTCCTTTGCAGTGATGACAGCCACGCGAGCACCAGCATCATAGAATTTGCTGAAAAGTGTAGGCGCACGCAAAAAGCGCACATCATTCATCATCACTTCTTCACCACTATCCGGATCAATCAGGTAGTTGCCGCAAATTCCATGAACCGCCGGAGGGCGCCCGGTTGCGATTGAGAGATTGTTTGGGTTGGTGAAAGACGGAATAACCGAATGAGCAAGACGATCCGTACCCGTCTCCCGGATTCTCTTCAAAGTCGGCATCAAACCTTCCTTGATTGCGACATCCAGATATTCAGGCTCGCAGCCATCCAGACAAATCGCAATTGCTGGTACCTTGGGTACGCTATAGGTTCGATCATTCGCTATCACAGGCGATTGAATCGTCATATCTTTTCCTTACTTGGGTCGTTTCAAACAATTGAAGTCAAGATGCCAGCTTGGCACGCTCTTCCAAAGCTATGGCAGGAGGAGAGGCATCGGATACTCCCATCTCCTCAAGTGCTTCTCGGGCCGCAGCCACCACGTTGCGCATCACATGCTCATCCATTTGACCAATACAGCCAACACGAAAGCTATCGACCACGGTGAGCTTGCCCGGATAGATGATGAAGCCTTTGTTTTTCATCAATTCATAGAAGCGATCAAAAACGAAATTGGGATCAGTCGGGCAGAAGAAGGTCACAATGATCGGACTGAGCCAACGATTGTCCAGCAAAGTCTCGAAGCCCAGCTCACGCATACCGGCAACCATGACATCCCGGTTGCGTTTGTAACGACCGCCGCGGCCTGCCACGCCGCCTTCCAATTCATGCGCACGCAATGCTTCGAGGAATGCTGCAACAACATGGGTTGGGGGCGTGAAGCGCCATTGTCCGGATTTGTTCATGTGTGCCCATTGAGCATGCACGTCCAGGCTCAATGAATGGCTATTGTTCCTGGCATCTTCCAGCTCGTCCTTACGCGCAATGATGAAGCCAAAGCCCGGCACCCCTTCGATACATTTATTCGCTGAAGAAACCATGGCTTCATAGCGTATCTGTGATGCTTCCAATGGAATAGCCCCAAAGGCGGACATGGAATCGATCAGCAATTTTCGACCCGCCGCATAGACAACTTCGGAAATCTCCTCAACCGGATTGAGGATGCCGCTGGAGGTCTCACAATGAATGGCCACGACATGTGTGATATCTGGATCTTCAAGCAGAATATTCGCCACCTCTTCACCACGCGGAGGTAGATAGTCGCCTTTGTTGAGCACAACATGCTCACGCCCCAGATATTCCAATGTCTCCACCGACCGCATACCATAGGCACCATTGGCAAGCACAAGTACCTTGCCGTTCTTGGGAATAAAGGATGCCAGCATCGCTTCGACGGCGAAGGTGCCACTGCCTTGCATTGGAACACAATCAAACTCGTCCGAACCCGGACCAAGCAAATCGAGCAATCTTTTGCGCAATTCTGCTGTCATTGCGCGGAAGTCACCATCCCAACTCCCCCAATCCTTCAGCATCGCCTGTTTAACAGCGTATGAGGTGGTCAGTGGGCCTGGGGTTAACAAGTAAGGCTCGCCCAGTTTTGGGGAAGCAATCCGAAGGTCGGAAACAGCCATTTGCATTCTCCGAAGTTAATTTCGTCCCCACTATTGCAGTGCACCCATCCATATGTAAAATTGTAAATTACAATGAAACCATAAGCTGAGCTTATGGAATTAATTTTGGGAATTTCTTATGCGTTACAGTCAGTTAAAAGCTTTTCATCATGTTGCAATGCTTGGTGGTTTTTCACGCGCGGCGGAAGCTCTGTATTTGACGCAACCCGCTATTTCCGAACAGGTGAGAAAACTTGAACAAGCTCACGATGTTCTGCTCTTCACACGAGAGCGAAAACGCATTTTTTTAACCCCGGAAGGGGAACGCCTTTTCCGTCTGACAAAGCAGTTTTTTGAAATTGAACAACAAATCGAGGACTATATTTCAGAATCCGGAGCAGCAATTGACGGAGAGTTGCGTGTCATTGTCGACTCCGCTCATCATATTACCGAAATTCTCAGTCGTTTTCGCAAGCGCTATCCCAATGTGACAGTTACCTTGCGTACGGGAAATTCGGAAGATGTTGTGAGCCAATTGCGCAGTTATGACGCCGAAATTGGTGTTATTGGCAGCCTTAGACCTGGCAATGACATGAAGATGCAGAAACTTTCGACTACTGAAATCATCGCATTTGCCTCACGAGACCTTATTCCGGATAGCATGTGTCATATATCTCTTGCTGAATTGGCTGATTATCCGCTTATTTTCCGGGAAGAAGGCTCCAAAACGCGCCAGAAACTGGAAGAAGCCTTGCGGGAACAAAATTTTACGCATCGTCCAGCGATTGTTGCCGAAGGTCGAGAGGCAGTTCAAGCTATCGTTGCATCGGGTGCCGGAGTGGGCTTTGTCTCTCAAGCCGAATATGGATTGGATGAAAGAGTGCGCCCTCTGCCAATAGATGAACTCAATATCACCATGAGTGAAGCCCTGATTCATTTGACGCAGCGGAGCGATGTAAAGCTGATCCGTGCATTCATGGATGTCGCCAATACCGTGCTGGCTGAACGTTGACATTCATGAGAATGCCGCCAGATGAGTTCCGGCGGCATGTTAGGACGTAGATTCATAGATGATCTGGATTTGGTAGATGCAAGGAAATCTTCTTCTATCTGAATCTCCAGGCCTGTGTGCGGGTTAGCAACCCTTTGGAAATGACCAAATGCAGGATACGGGCTGCGGCATTGGTATAGAAGATCATCATACCCATTGCGGCGGCTGGTGCGATATCACCGGCGTCATCCATATTCAGCACCGCGATTGATGCCAGGGTTGTCTTGGGTGAATAGAGAAAGACAACTGCAGAGACCGTCGTCATGGCATTGACGAACAGATAGATGGAAATATCCAGAACTGCTGGTAGACATACCGGCACCGTAACGCGTGTAAACAATTTCATCGTGGGTTGTTTGAGCGATGCAGAAACAGATTCAAATTCCCGATCCATTTGCTTCAATGCGGTCACAGCTGTGAGGTGAGAGACCGTATAAAAATGTGTGACGGTACAAATCACCAGAATGGCCATTGTTCCATAGAGAAAATGCAAGGGGTTGGATGGGCTGTTGAAGAAGAAGATATAAGCCAGTCCCAACACCATGCCCGGAATTGCCATGGGTAACATGGCAATCATTTGAAACAGCGAGCGGCCCACTTTGAACCCATTGGACTTTTCGACCAGATAAGCCCCGAAGAAGACGACCACGGTACCGATGATCGCAACCATCAATGCCATTTGGATAGAGTTGAAATAGGACCCCCATCCACCGCCATCCATTTTATCAAATTGATAATTATTCAGACTGAGGCTCAGATCATAGGGCCAGAACTTCACCAGAGCGGCAAACTGACAGACTGCCAGCAAACCGATAATGAACAGAGCCATGGCAGAACAATAGGCAAACAGAAGACGATCGCGTTTTTGATCTGGCTGCGGCTGAAATGGGACAGATCGTGCTGAAAGCAGGGCAACCTGTTTGGACTGCACAAAACGATCAATTCCAAATGCCAGAATAGCTGGAATGACCAGCACGACGGAGACGACGGCGCCCATCTCAAAGTTTTGCTGGCCGATCACCTGCTTGTAGATGTCAACCGCAAGTACATTGAACTGACCTCCGATCACCTTGGGCAAACCAAAATCGGTTATTACCAGATTGAAGACCACAAAAGCGGCTGAAATCAATCCATAGCGGGCGCCGGGAATTGTAACGGTCCAAAAGGTTCGCCATGGAGAGCTTCTCAAACTTGTCGCGGCTTCATAGAGCCTGGCATCTGATATGGCCAACGCCGTAGAAATGATCAGGAATGCATGGGGAAAGGTAAAAAAGACCGATCCGATGACAATTCCGATGGGGCCATAGATACTTGCCCCCAGCAGCAATTCCTTCATCATGCCCTGATTGCCAAACAAATAGACCAGAGCAATACCGGGCAATAGAGAAGGCACCAGAATGGGCGCCATGGCGATCAGTCTGAATACTCCCTTGTAGCGCATGCAGCTCCGGTTCAGGGCATAGGCAAACCAGAAGGCAAGGCTGACTGTGATCATCGTTGAGATGATCGAGATCCAAAGTGAATTTTTGATGGACTGAAACAGGGCGGGTGTAGAAAAATAGCTTACGAAATTGCCCAACCCCGTTGACTTGACAGGTCGCAATTGTACTCGTCGGAATTTATTGGAGTTGAGTTCAATCCAATCCGTTCCATCATACAGCGTGGAACTGACCAGAAAACGTCCACCCTGTTCTACATTGCGTACTTTATATTTGACGGGACTGCGGAAACTGAATTTCGGAAACCATTTGGTGACTGTCAAACGACCGTCTGCTCCTGTTGTCAGATCTGCATCTGAATAAACAGGGATTTTTGCATTCAACTCGGCAGCACTTATGATGGAACCATCAAAAATGCCGTCTTCGTTGCTTTGCTGGAACTCGAAGCGCGTCAGATCCACCCGATAGGTGGAAAACGACTTTGACAACATCGCATAGAGTGGAAATGCCAGGGAGATGATCAAATAAAGTGCAATCACAATCATTCCGCCGCGCATCATGATATCATCACGACTGAGCTTGCCTTTTATGACTGGCCCGGCAGGCAAAGATTGCTGGGAGAGATCAGTCATTATGGCGCCCTTCCTGATTGAAGCCCATAAGGCGATCCTGATCCAGTTCGATGGTCATATGGCCGCCTTCCTTCAAGCCAAGGCGTCTTACGGCGTTGATGGAGAAATCAGCAATCAGATCATTGTCCCCGAACATCTCATTGCGCAAGCGACAACGCCAGAAGGACCCTAAAAACTCCATCTCGGTTACATCGACTGTAACCGCATTTTCCGGTGTGATGATAATGTCATCTGCTCCTGGAGAACGTGCGCCCATACCATGCGGAATGATATCCTCGGGTCGGATGGCAGCCAGAATGGCATCACCTTTGGGCAAACCATGGTGCTCGCCTTTTACAATCGTACCACCAATATCAATGAGATTATCACCGGCAGAACGGGCCGGGAACTGATTCATCTCACCAATGAAATCAGCTACAAACAAGCTGGCCGGGTGGCGATAGACCTGTGTTGGTGATCCCACCTGCTCAATGACACCATGATTCATCACCACAATCCGATCAGCCATGGCCAATGCTTCTTCCTGATCGTGGGTTACCATCACAGTTGTAACACCCAGTTTTCGTTGCAACTCTTTGATTTCATGACGTAGATGCACTCGTACTTTGGCATCCAGAGCCGACAATGGCTCGTCCAGAAGCAAAAGACCGGGATTGGTTGCAATGGCACGTGCGAGTGCTATTCGTTGTTGCTGTCCCCCGGACAATTGTGCGGGATATTTGTCCCCCTGATCAGGTAGACCGACCAGTTCCAATAGCTCGTTTACCCGACCGGAAATTTCGTCCTTGCTACGCCCCATATTCTCAAGGCCAAAAGCGATGTTCTTCTTGATAGTCAGATTGGGGAACAGGGCATATGACTGAAAGACAATTCCAAAATCGCGCTCCGATGGAGGCAGGTTTGAAACATCCAGCCCATTCTGGGTCATACTTCCCTGAGTTTGCAGATCCAGTCCGGCAATGGCGCGCAACAACGTGGTCTTGCCACATCCTGAGGGGCCAAGAAAACAGACAAATTCACCTTCATTGATATCGAGCGAGATATCCTTCAAGGCCAGAAACGTGCCAAAGGCTTTCCAAAGATTTTTGATGCTCAGATACAATTTGGGAGAAGGCACAGCTTCGCCCTCTGCATCTTGCAGGGCGGTCATGGTTTGCATAATTACGATCTTTCAGGGACTTGTTGGAGCATCCGCTTGTTGCAGCGGAAAAGCAGGAGCCAGTATTGGTCAAGGCTCCTGCCTTCATCAAGAAACCAAAGGCTTATCACTTTGGATCAGATTTACCATCATAGCGTTCCTGCCACTTTTTCAAGATACTGGCACGATTGACGGCTGCAAACACAAAGTCGTTATTGATCATTGCATCAGCCAGACCTTCTGGAAAATGCTCAACCGGTTTCGCAATACCAGGATATGCTACGACCGCATAGCCTTTGTTATACATTTTGTTGGCATCCTTGGTGACCGTAAAATCAACAAGCTTTTTCGCTGCGTCCAGTTTTTCGGTCCCTGCAATGATTGCAGTGGCTTCCATATCCCAGCCTACACCTTCAGAAGGAACAATAATCTCAAGAGGCGCTCCTGCGGCCTTGGATTTTGCGCCACGAAAAGCAAATGAGATACCGATTGGAATTTCACCGGCAGCAGCCAGTTTGCATGGCTTGGAACCTGAATGGGTATAGCGTGCTATATTTTGATGCAAGGCATCCATATACTCCCAACCACCCTTGTCACCAAATAGTTGCAACCAGCTTGATACATCCAAAAAGCCGGTCCCGGATGAGTTCGGGTTCGGCATGATCACATGGCCCTTATATTGGGGATCCGTCAGATCTTTCCAGGATTTTGGTGGAGTCAGGCCCGCTTTTTTTGCTTCTACCGTGTTGTAGCAAACAGAAGCAATCCATGCATCCATTCCAACCCATGACGGCGGTGTATCATCATCTACGAACTTGCGGTCCAAGTTCTCGACACCTTTGGGAGCATATGGCTCCAGCATGCCTTCCGACTTCAGAAGCAACAATGAGGTAGCAGCAAGACCCCAAACGACATCTGCTTGCGGGTTATCTCGCTCGGCCAGCAGTTTGGCGGTAATGATCCCTGTGGAATCACGCACCCAATTGATTTTGATGTCGGGATATTTTTCATTGAAAGTCTCGGCATACCGACCAAGATCTTCAGCTTCTACTGCTGTATAGACCGTCAGCTCTGTTTCTGCCAATGCACTTGTTGCGAGTCCAAGTGAAAACACACAAGCCGTAAAAAGGCCAATCTTTGATGACATATTTATTCTCCTCCAAAGGTGATGCTGGCCAGGCATTCTTTCCGACCCGGTCCGGCTTTAACTGGATTACAGTAGTTTCGCAGTTTTTTTGGACAAGAAAAATCGATTATGCCTACCATACTATAAGTTGAGCTTATATATAAATTCCGACTTGGAAAATGCTGGGTCATGTTGCATGATTCAAAATTTCTGGATTTGGACGGAAGTTGCCAAAATCCAAATTATGCAACATTGTCATATCGAAATCTGCATAATGCAAGAACCCAAGCCTAGATCGCATCAAGGGCAGTTCGCATATCGCGGATACCCTCGCCTATTTTGTCCTGATAGCGCAACAGGCTGCCGCCGAGCAGATAGACAACATCATCTCCATACATCCCTGCCATATCGGCAGCGCGCTCGACGCTCATACCACCACCGGGGCTTGGCAACATAGTCTGACCGATGCTGTCATCTTCTGTACAAGCCTTGGCTATGGATTGGCACTGCTCTTTTGTGAAGCCAAACCGCCCCCCTACATTCGGAAAGACCGAAATGTCAGTACCAGCCAGACGCTGCAATGTTCCAAACATCATGGCATGGGTGAAGCCAAGTTGCTCTGATAGTACATAGGGGCCAAGAAAAGCTGGATGCGCCATGATTGGCAAGTCGAGATCAGGAGCACGGGCCAGATGATCAATTGCAGCAAAGCCGAAATGACCCGGCATTATCAGCAGGCCACCTGCTCCGGCTTCTTTTGCGAATTTCGCAAAAGCATCAATCTCTCCCACATGACCAGCAATATTGGGGAAATAGAGAGCATTGCCACCCGTTTCAGCATTCGCTTTGGCAACAGCAGCACTTATGGCTTCAACTCTTTGCTTGAACGGAGCCATATGCTGGTTTGTCAGACCATGATCATCCTTGATGATATCGGCCCCGGCCAGAGCGCAAAGATAAGCAATCGTAGCCAGATCTTCGACGCTTGAGCCTTGAGGTTTGATCACCGGGGAAATCATCCCGCCTGTGGGACGACCCAGTTTCTGACGAAGTCCCTTGATGCCAAAACGCGGCCCCTTGAAACGGCTGGCAAGCGTTTCTCCCAAATCCAGATCAATCACCTTGAGACCGGTTTGAATGCTGGAATTGCCAAAGATCACATTGTTGAGCTGTGCCAGTTCGTCACCGACACTATCAGGGCTGTAGGAGATGATCGCCTTGAAAGTACCCTCACTCTCCTGTCCGATTTCTTCTACCTTTCCCAGAATTTCATCTTCGATATAGCCCTTGGGCACGATATCGCGCGGAATTTCGACCGTTTGCTCAAGGGCGATATTCTCGGCCCGTTGTTTTGCCTCCTCAATATTGGAAGCAAAAATCCGGTAAGTGACGGTAAATCGGGACATGAAACAGAGCCTCTTGTCAGATCAGAAATGGAGAAAGTAATCAGCAGCGAACAATCTCGCCTACAGCCCTTCTGCCTTTGCGGTGGAATGAACAGCCTCAACACGCACGGCGTCCAGATCCTGCTCGCTCACACCTGTAGGCATCCCGAGTAATTGATCAACACCTTGAACCAAGGCCAGTGCATCCAAACCATAATGGCGCATGAGATAAGGCCGTGAACCACCATGAGCATAGGTGTCTTTGAGGCCAAGCCGGATCAGCTTTTTCCCAACCCCAGCATCAGCCATAGTCTCTGCTACCAGGGAACCGATGCCGCCCGCTATCACATGATTTTCCAGCGTGATCACACCCTTTTTGACAGAGCCTATATGATCGAGCAATGCCTTGGCGTCAAATGGCTTGATCGTGTGCAAATGCAGGTGACGGATGGAAACGCCAGCTTGCTTGAGAGCATCAGAAGCTCGCATGGCTTCCTCGGTGGTGATACCGGCCGTCACGACCAATACATCATCCCCGTCAGACAGAAGGCGCATCTCTCCTACCTTGATGGGACTATCGAACAAGCGTGGAACCTGCCCGCGCAATACCCGGCAATAGACCGGGCCATCAATGCTGTCAGCGGCTTCGCAGATGCTTTCCACTTCGCTCGCATCACCTGTCTCCAAAATGGTCATATTGGGAATGGACCGCATGATGGAGATATCTTCAATCGCCTGATGGGTCATGCCGCCAGGGGTCGTAACACCGGGCAAGAAACCCATGAGCCGCACTTTGCGGCGCGGATAGGCAACCGATGCCATCAACTGATCATAGGGGCGACGATAGAGGAAAACGCCGAATGTATGAATGAATGGGCGATAACCAGCCAATCCCAATCCGCCAGCAAAGCTGAGCATATTCTGCTCTGCCATGCCAAGGGACAGGAATTGTTCTGGATGTCGATCACGGAAGCCATCTATCTCGCAAGACGATGTCAGATCCGCAGACAAACAAAGGACGTCCGGGTTTGCCAAAGCGTGTTTTTCAAAAGCCGCTGCATAAGGGCGGGTGACCATTTCGACCATGTTCTTCTCTCCCTTGTGCTCAATGCTGATCCAACTGAACAGGCTCGATACCCAGTTCAGCCGCGATTGCAATATTCATGTCCCGACGCTCATCTTCGCTCTTGAAGCGCACGTAATGGAGACGCGGGAAGCGTTTTTTGAGAAAATCCATTCCCTGATAGGGAGAGGTTCGGGCAAGAATGATCAGGGGCTGCCCTTCATGGGCTTCCTGTTTTGCCTGACGCATGGCTTCAATATCATGCCCGTCAATCTCGACAACAATCGCGCCGAAAGCCCTCATCTTTGTTGCAATGTCACGCACTTCCATCACGGAAGACATCGCGCCGTCGCATTGCTGATCATTCACATCCATGATGGCCCACAGATTGTCGATGCCATGATGTGCTGCTCCCTGAATGGCCTCCCATGTCTGGCCTTCCTGGACTTCGCCATCTGACATGAACACACAGACCTTGCCGGTTTCGCCGCGCTTCTTACGGCCCCATGCCAAACCGGCCCCAGTAGACAGCCCGATACCGAGGGTACCGTTATGCACTTCCATTCCGGGAGAATGTTCTGCCCCGATCATTTCGACAGATGACCCATCCTTGTTGAACATGTCCAACCCTTCCGGTGCCATGCGGCCGACCTCGATCAAGGTGGCATAGGCTACGAGTGCATAGTGAGCAGGCGCAATGAACAGGCGATCATGGACCGGAGTAAATGGCCCGTTATAGCCTGCACCGGTGTGATAGTCGGGATTATCAGCAGACGGCACACCTTCAAAGGGTTTGGGGATCATGGGCAGAGTTGGATCACCAATATGCAGTGCTTCGTTATAGAGCCATGCCAACTGCTCAGCAGCAGAACAAGCCTGACTGAGATAGCCACCATTGTTGCGCATCGAGTGTTCAAACACTCGACGTCTGATACCAAGCGCTATTTCGCTGCTTGTTTTGCGGTTGCTCATCCTGCTCCCCTTTGATGCGGATTGGAAATTTGAGCAAAATATATCAAATGTCATCAATGGTGACAATTGTAAAATTTTAAATATTTACCCATAAAAAAGCTCCCCGAAAATCTATCGGAGAGCTTGGTATTGAGGTTAACATCCAATTGGGCACAGAGGCAGTCTAACGAAGGCTAGCTTCGATATTGCCCCCATCTACGGTCAAGATATGTGCGGTGGTTCGGTGCGAACTGGCCAACATGACGAATGCCTCACCTACATGATGAGCCTCCACTTCGCGTTGCAACAGATTGCCAGCCATATAGCTCGCCTCATCCAGCCCACGTGCATTTGAACGCTCTGCAATGAAGTCATCGGTAAGCAGCCTGGACCGAATACGGTCGGCATTGATACCATTGACCCGAATTCCTTCACCACCCAGTTCTAGCGCCAGCTGCTTGACAAGGAAGAGGCTGGTTGCTTTTGGCAAGCCATATGCCCCAAAGCCCTTGCCCGGATTGACGGCCTGCTTGGAGACATTGAGCAAGATCTGGCCTCCTCGTCCCTGATCACGCATCACTTTGATGGCCGATTGGGCCAGCTTGTGATGAGAGAAGAAGTTAAGCTCAAAGCTGCCTCGTAAAGTCTCATCAGACATCTCCGCCATAGGGCCAGACCATGCAGCGCCTGCATTGGAGACAAGAATATCCAAGCCACCAAATCGATCGAGACAGGCATCAATGGCATTCGTCGCACCACCTTGTGCAGTCAGGTCACAGGTAACGCCACCATGTCCCGATCCCAACTGTTTGAGAGCTTTAGCAAGTGCATCTTCATCTCTATCGACGAGGAAGATATTAGCACCTTCTTTGGCGAAAGCTTTTGCTGTTGCAAGGCCAATGGCCCCTGCTCCGCCAGTCACCAACACAATAGACCCAGTCAGTTTGGGAGGCTTGCCTTTGCCCAGTTTGGCTTGCTCCAAAGACCAATATTCCATATCGAAGAGGTCAGCCTCTTCAATCGGGAAGAAGCCACCAGCTGCCTCGCCCCATTCGCGAACTTGTAAATTCTGCACACCAATATCAGCTGCAATGCTCGCTGCCTTGGCATTGGCACCAATGCCAATCAAACCAAGACCAGGGATCCAAGCAAGATTTGGGGTTGGGTTCAACATGGTCTTCTGACCATCAAATCTTGGAACCTGCCGATCAAAATAGGCTTTATAATCAGAAATGAACCCATCCAGCTTGGCTTTGATACCATCTGAGCCCTTGGCAAGATCAGCATGGGTCAGAACCAGCGGCTTGCCCTTGGTTCGGATCACATGATCCGGTGTGGCAACACCGCGCTGGGATAGAGCATCCAGATCCGTCCGCCCCATGAAGACTTCGATATTTGGTCCATTGCGTACATCCATGACAGGCATGGCACCATCACGGTTACCAGTATGCTCAGCGTTGGCAGCACCAATCAAACCCCGTAAGGTAGGCAGCACCTGTTCTGGCGTCATAGGCAGAGCTGGTAGCTGAACGCAAGTCGCGGGATTGGCCGCCAACTTCTTCTCAAACCACGCTTCCACCGCATTCACGTGTTCGATCATTAGATCGTAGGATTTCTTGCCATCCTCATGGAATGTGAAATGCCCATGATTGACCAGAAGCATGCCTTCAATATCGGGATTGGCGTCATAGACATCCGCCGCAGCCTTGGCCAGCGCAAAGCCCGGCATGATATATGGCACAAGCGCAACCCGATCACCAAAGATCTCCTTGGTGACTGCTTCCACGTCCGGCAGGTTGGCCAAAGCCAGCATTGCCGTAGCATGAGTGTGATCCACGAATTTATGCGGCAGATATGCATGCAACAGTGTCTCAACTGATGGGTTCGGCCCCGTTGAATCAATCAGATTCTGGCGCTGCACATTGACCATGTCTTCATCACTAAGACTGCCGAGACTGCGCAAAGCCATCAATGGCTGCATCTGAACACCGGGAAGGCCGGGTGCTTCAATGGTTCCCAGGTCCCAACCACTGCCTTTGACATGCAGGACATCAATGGTCTCACCAAGCAATGTCTTACGGCGGGTTTTGACGGACGTATTCCCTCCGCCATGCATCACCAATTCCGGATCCTGCCCAATGATGCGGGAGGTATAAACACGTAAAGCCAAGTCTTGATCAGCCGGATCATCTCCTGCTGCCTCGACCAAACGCTTTGCGTCTTGATCCTGCCACCTGTATAGAACCATTGGAAGCCTCCATTGAATATGGTTGATTGGTATGATACATTGATTTTGACAAATGTCAGATAGGTGTGTCAAATATAAAATATCGGAGATCCAATGGCAAATGTTGTCCGTCGCAGAGCTGCCGGCCAGATCAGTGGTGAAGATATTGTCGTGGAAGCGGCCTGGATGTATTACCACGATGCAATGAACCAGAGTGAAATTGCTAAAAAGCTGCAAGTCTCGCGCGCGACCGTTGTCAATTATCTTCAGGAAGCACGCGAAAAGGGCATCATTCGCATCAGTCTGTCTGACGACGCATTTACCGGCCATCGCGCGGCTCTTGCCTTGACCCAGAAACTCGGCTTGAAGGCCGCCTATGTACTGCCTAACGGAGCAGGAAATCAGGAGCAAGCCTTCATGCGTGTGGCATTGGGTGCTGCAGAATGGTTGCCTGACTTGTTGAAACAAGGCGATCGGTTAGGTGTTGCATGGGGGCGAACCATCTATGAGATGGCTGAAGCCATGGAACAACATGAAATGGATGATCTGGTCGTTAGCCAGTTGGTAGGCTCCATGGCCACGCCTTATGGGTTCACAGCTGAGATTTGCTCAGCACATCTGGCCCGCGCTCTTGGTGCAAAATGCATCAACCTTCATGCCCCTGCCGTACTGACAGACCCGGATCTGGCTGCCAGATTGCGCCAGGAACCCCTCATTCAATCCCAGCTGGATGCCTTGAGCCATTGTAACAAATCTGTCTTTGCGGCAGGTTCCTGTCAAAGCGACAGCCATATCGTCAGCTCCGGCGTAGCCAGTCAGGAAGACCTGGACTGGTACAAGGCCGAGGGTGCTACAGGCGTGATTTGCGGCCGCTTCATCAATGCACAAGGTGAGGCCATTCCCGGTCCTCTGGATGAACGCATGATCGGGGTGACATTGGACCGATTAAAAAATTTGGAAATGGGACTTCTGGTCTCTGATGGCCTCGACAAGGTCGAAGCCATGAATGCCTGTATCAAGGGTGGCTATGTGACCCATGTGGTCACCAGCGCCGACACCGCCCAAGCCATGCTGGATACTGCCGACTAGCTATCAGCTCGTTCGGCCAACTCATCTCAAAAAGCAAAAAAGAGGAGAGCAATGCTCTCCTCTTTCCCTTTGGATGCCCAGCCTGATTGCGGGTCAGGCTGTTCACCCGGCTGCTATTTCGCAAATTCCGGGAAAAGACCCGCCAAACCTTCACGTGATGCATCACATACACCGCGCTCCGTGATAAGTCCGGTGACAAGACGCGACGGCGTCACGTCAAAGGCAGGGTTGCCATGCTCTGCCCCATCTGGGGAGACTTGAACCTGACCAATACTGCCATCTTCCTGTTTGCCCCATAGATGAGAAATCTCTTCTCCGTCGCGCTCTTCAATGGGAATTTCCTTCACCCCATCTTTCACGGTCCAGTCGATGGTTGGTGATGGCAGAGCCACATAGAAAGGCACATTGTTGTCATGGGCCGCCAGGGCCTTGAGATAGGTACCGATCTTGTTGCAAACATCCCCATGAGCGGTGGTCCGATCCGTCCCCACGATGACCAGATCCACCTCGCCATGCTGCATCAAATGCCCTCCGGCATTGTCAACAATCAGCTTATGCGGAACCCCATGACTGACCATCTCCCATGTCGTCAAATGGGCACCTTGATTGCGCGGGCGTGTTTCATCGACCCACACATGCACCTCGATGCCTTTTTCCAAAGCATGATAAATAGGCGAAGTGGCTGTCCCCCAATCAACCGTTGCCAGCCACCCAGCATTGCAGTGGGTGAGAATATTGACCGGCTTTCCGCATTTTTTGGCGGCAATTTCTTCAATGATCTTGAGGCCATTAAGACCGATCTGGCGGCAAATCTCGACATCTTCATCGCAAATTTCAACCGCACGCCTATAAGCTGCTTCGACCCTGTCTGCCGGCGCCAATGGCATCAGCAAGGCACGCATATCATCCAGCGCCCATTTCAAATTGATGGCGGTCGGGCGCGTATCATGCAAGATATCCCAGGTCTCGTGCAGTGAAGCATCCGACGGGTCGATCCCCATCTGAATGGCCATGCCAAAGGCTGCCGTCGCACCAATCAAAGGCGCACCGCGCACCCACATATCTTTGATGGCAATTGCGACATCCTCTCGACTGGTAAGATCCACAACGCGGAACTCGTGGGGCAACCAACGCTGGTCTATTGTCTTGACTGTGCGACCATCGTCATCGAGCCAGATCGTCCGATAGGGAGTTCCATTAACTTTCACGCGCGTGTCTCCTTTTCCATGACAAGGGCAAGCCGGGACAGGTCTGCCGGGGCGCCAAGAGCATGGCGGTTTTTGATAAGATGACGGCCAAACAAAAGAGCCTTGGTCTCACACTGAGCACGCAAAGTTTCGTCTTCAATCGTGTCCAGTTCAGCAATATGGGCCAAGCCAAGGATGCGACGATGCATTTCCACGCCACAGAAACCCAGCATGTCCTGCCAGATTTTCGAGAGCATTTGAGTCAAGGCTTGTTCGGAGGCCAGATGATGTCCCTGATCTTCATAGAGGCTGGCAGGATAAAGGATGCCTGTCCGCTCGGTGCGCCACAGATGCGAGAATTCACTCACGAAATGTTGCCAGATGTCTTCACAGACCTGCAGGATCCATGCTTGGTAATCCGTGCAGCCTTCAGCATCGGCGATATGTCCCGGTTGGGCGAAATAGGCCATATAGAAGTTGGCTAGCAACATGCCTACATCAAATCCCATAGGGCCATATAGCGCAAATTCAGGATCAATGACTTTCACATCAGACGGGGTGACCATCACGGATCCGGTGTGCAGATCCCCATGCAGCATGGTTTCTGCATTGGCGCAGAAGATACTTTTGAGATGCTGCACTTCTACCTTGAGATCCATATCAGCGCGCAGTTCTGAAACAACACCATCCAAATGCGGCGTGGTGTGGCGGTTCATTTCTGCATCGAAATATGGATCATTGAAAATCAGGTTTTCGGTGATGTCACAAAGCTTGTCATTCCCTGCAAACAGAGCCACATCTTGCTTCCGCTCCGCTGCATTCATGGAAAGATCGGATCCACGGAACAAGGTGCGTGCTACGAAATTCCCCAAGACCTCAGCCAATGTTTCATGTCTGGTGGCCGACATCAGATCATGGCGAAGAATGATGTGTGGTGTCAGAAATTCCATGATGATGAGGGCTTGCTCTTCATCGAAATGGTAAATCTCGGGCACACTGCCTGGATCACGAAGAGCCTGTCGCTTCAAAGCGTGATATTCAAAGAAGGCACGGCTCAGAGGCAGCGGCCAGCTATCACCGACAAGGCGCACATATGGCAAAGCCTGCTTTACGATGACGCTTCCAGATGCGCTCTCCACAATAAAAACCAGATTGAGGTTGCCATCCCCCACTTCCTTGACCGACCATGTAGAAATGTCTGTCCCCAGATATTCGGTGAGAACATCAAGTTTGCCTAACCTTTCCCCCAGCGTCTGAGGGGTCAAGGCTTCATACACGCTGTTCGACATGCTTCTTTCCTCCCTTGCAACGGGATGTTTCCATCACGTTGTATTCACGCCGACGATCCACATTTTTGCAGCAGGTTCAATGGTTCTGCCTATGTTGTCATCCACTTTGTTCAGGCAAATTGACCTGGCGTCGATCCCCAAAAACACGAGGGAACTTATCTCATTTCACCCGAACAGAGCTGAACCATGCCAGACATGTCCGGGTTTCCTGTCAATTTTCCTGCCTGCATCAAGGTGATGGTCAGCTTTATTCCCCCTTACCATCATAGCGATTTAATCAAATGTCAATACTATTTGACATTTGATACATCTTGGATTTATGCTCATGGTCGGGAGGATGTAAATCCGTGGAAAATACTGCCGTTGCGCTAAACAACATTGAGAAGACCTTTGGAGCGAACCGTGTTCTGCGGGGCGTCAATCTGGATATTCCAAAAGGCAAAGTCACAGTCCTGATGGGCGCTAACGGCGCTGGAAAGTCCACCCTGGTGAAAATCCTGTGTGGCGTATATGCCCGTGATGGTGGAGACATTCGCCTTGATGGCCAAGAATTTCATCCCGAGACACCCTCACAGGCCATTCAACAAGGGGTCGTGACCGTTCATCAAAACATCAATGATGGCGTTATTCCAGACTTGGATGTTGCATCCAACCTCATGCTGGACAAGCTGGCTGGTGGGGATCGATCTTTCTTCTTCAATCCGACAAAAAACCGGCGTGAGGCCCAAAAAATTGCTGAACGCATGGGGCTTGAGATTGATGTATCTACCGAGGTGCAGAATCTGGCCCTTGCTGATCGGCAGTTGGTCGCCATTGCCCGGGCCATGGCCCATGAGCCGAAGCTGATGATTTTGGATGAGCCGACCTCATCTCTGTCTGCAAGCGAAGCAAAAAGACTGTTTTCACTGGTGGATATGCTGAGAGATCGTGGTGTCGCCATTCTCTATATTTCTCACAGAATGTCCGATATTCGCCGTCTGGCGAATCGCATTGTTTCCATGCGGGATGGTGCGATATCCGGTGTGTTTGAGGAAGACAATCTGGATTATGAAGGGGCGGTCAATGCAATGCTTGGCCACCGGATGACGGACGTCGATATCGATGTGCAAGCATCAGGTTCAATCGCCCTGTCACTCGACAATGTGATCCTGAAACCCGGTGCATCCCCGATCAGTCTACAAGCTCACCGTAATGAAGTGATTGCAATTACCGGACTTGTCGGCACAGGCAAATCCCGTCTTGCCGAAACCTTGTTTGGTGTATGCCCTGTCGAGGGGAGCATTACGGTGAATGGGGAGACTTATGCCCCCAAGACAACTGGACAGGCCATCGAGAAGGGTGTGTTTCTTTGCCCAAAGGATCGCGGTTCCAGTGCCGTTATCCCGGAAGCAGACATCACCCGTAACATCACCTTACCTTTCCTCAAACATATGGCAACGTTGTCATTTGTGAACAAGCGGGCAGAGCGGCGGGCGGCTCAAGAGCTGATCAGCAAGCTTGGTGTTGTCTGCCAGTCTGAGAACGATGACATCGGGACACTGTCTGGCGGCAACCAGCAAAAAGTCATGGTGGCCCGTTGGCTTTCCCAACCGTGCGATGTGCTGGTGCTCGATGAGCCATTTCAAGGGGTCGATATTGCAGCGCGCAGGGATATTGGCCGCAAATTGCGTGAAACCGCCGACCAGCGCGCAACCATCGTCATGGTGGCTGAGCTGGACGAAGCGCTGGAAATTGCCGACCGCATTCTGGTCATGGCCGAGCACACGATTGTGGGCGACCATATCAACGATGCCAATATCAATATCGATCAGGTGCTGATGGAGGTTGCGGGGCAAGCCGCATCACCATCTGGTCATCAAGAAAAAGTTGCCAGCTAAGCCCAACAGGGGCAGGCAAAAGAGCCTATGTGAGGACATGTTTTGACAGACACTGTGGTACAAAACGAAGACACCATGAAACCACCATCCCGTAGTCTCACAGACCTGGCAATTCGCTATGGCTTCCTGATGCTGCTTTTTGGGCTTGTTCTATTTTTCAGCCTGGCCGCTGACGGTTTCGCCTCGCCTTACAGTGCGGTTTTCATTTTTCAGTCAGTTGCGATCACTGGCATTCTGGCTCTTGGCGTGACGGCGACACTCGTTGTAGATGGCTTTGATTTGTCCATTGGATCTGTCGCAACGTCTGCCCTGATGCTCTCGGCCTATGTAATGGTAATCTGGGAACAAAGCGCATGGGTTGCCGTACTTGCCTGCATTATCATGGGAGCAGTGGTTGGCTTCATAAATGGTTTTCTGATCGTGAAAATGCGGGTCCCGGATCTGCTCGCTACACTGGGCATGATGTTCCTGTTGGTAGGTTTGCAACGCATCCCGACTGAAGGACGTTCCATTGCAACTGGTATGACGCTACCGGATGGCACGGTTGCCGAAGGCAAATTCTCAGCTTCATTCCTGGCTCTTGGCCGTCACCGGTTTGATCTGATCATCGACAATCTGGTGCCAGTCTCCGTGGTCTTTCTGATTGTGATTGCCATTCTGATCTGGGTCTTTCTGGAATATACCCGCCACGGTCGGGTTATGTATGCAATCGGCTCCAATGAACGCGCAGCCGGTCTCGCAGGGGCACCGGTCAATAAATACAAAATCATCGCTTACATGATTTCAGGCGTCATGGCGTCCATTGGTGGCATCTTGCTGGCCGCTCGCCTTGGGCGCGGCGATATTGCCTCAGGCAACAATTTGCTGCTCGATGCTGTGGCTGCTGCTCTCATCGGCTTCGCCGTTCTGGGGGCCGCCAAACCCAATGCTTTTGGCACTGCCATTGGTGCCTTGTTCGTCGGCATTCTCTTGCAGGGGCTCACCATGATGAATGCCCCATATTACACACAGGATTTCGTCAAAGGTGGCGTTCTCGTCGTCGCCCTTGTCTTCACGTTTGCTCTTTCAGGGCGACGTGGTCGCTAACTTGAATAAAAACACTGACTTGATATTTCTTGGGAGGAAACAATGAAACTAACTCGTCGTATTTTTGGTGCTCTTGCAATTGGTGCCATGTCTTTCGGCGCTCTGGGCTCTGTTGCTCAGGCTGCAGATATGCCCAAGCCATTTGATAAGCCCGGTGATGTAAAAATTGCCCTCGTTCGCTATCTCTCAACTGGTGATTTCTTTCAGGCCTATCTGTCTGGCGTAGAGAAACAAGCTGCTGCTCTGGGCGTTGACCTTCGCGTGCTGGACAGCCGTCAGGATGCCGCTTTGCAGGCTGATATGGTTGATCAGGCAATTGCCCTAGGTGTGGATGGTATCATCGTTCAGCACGGCCTGACCGAAAGCATGCAAGAAGCTGTACAGCGCGCAGTGGATGCAGGCATCAAGGTGGTTGCGTTTGATGTGAATGTTAAGAATAAAGCCGTTCCACAAGTGGAACAATCTGACCGCGATCTGGCCCGTCTGGCCCTTGAACAAGCGGTAAAAGACAATGGTGAGAGCTTCAAGGCAGGATATGTCTATGTCCCTGGAATTGCTCCGCTTGATCGCCGTGACGAGACCTGGAAAATCTTCAAAGCCAAATATAGCGGCATCAAAGAAAAAGCCATGTTCGGCACTCTCGATAACCCGATTGCCAATTCCAATGCCAACCAGGCCCGCTCCATTTTGGCAGCCAACCCTGATATCACTGTGATGTTCGCTCCTTATGACGAATTTGCCAAGGGCGTGAAAATCGCAGTTGATGAAGCAGGCATGACCGAGCAGATCAAGATTTACTCTGCTGACGTCTCAACTTCTGACATCGCAGCCATGCGTGAGCCAGGTTCCGCTTGGGCCGCGACCGCAGCGACCAACCCTGCCGTTGTCGGTGAGGTTTCTGTTCGTTCGTTGGCAATGCTGCTGGCAGGTGAAAATCCAGGTGCCAACGTGATTGTACCGCCAACCCTGATCACCCAGAAAATGCTCAATGAGCTGGATATCAAAAATATGGAAGATCTGTCTGCAAAGCTGCCACAGTTCGCTCATGCTGATGTTGCAACTCCGGCGTGGATGCCGCTTCCAAAGCGCTAAGCTCCACATTCAAGTGATCAGTATAAACAAATGCTGCAGTATGAAAACACTGCAGCATTTTTCCTTATTATTTCTGGAAATAAGATTTAAGCATCACGATTTGCTTCAGCCAATAAAGCAGTATTTTGAAATTGGCATTGAGCAATCATAATCCAAGTATGAGCCTGTCTCCCTTGGCTCTGGAACAACAGGTCATCATGCGATCACCAGCCGCTCGTTCGGCTTTGGATAGCACCCGATCACGATGATCTATCTCGCCTTCCAGAACTGAGGCCTCACAGGTGCCACATAATCCCTCTCCGCAATCGACACTGATATCGACGCCAACCGAACGAAGTGCGTTATAAACCGTCTCATCTGCCGCAACTTGAATGGTCAGATCAGTGTCGGACAGCACCAGTTCGAAGGATTTCTCATTTGACGGATCAAGTCCGGAAGAGCCGGAAGAAAAATATTCGAAATGCAGCGTGCCTTCCGGCCAAGCCTCGGCCATTTCTTCCAATTGAACCAGCATCCGATCCGGGCCGCAGGTATAGATCTGATGGCCAGACGACAAATCCGCAAAGTGCCTTGCGAGGTCCAGCCTTGTCTTCTCATTCGAAATATGAAGTGACAATGCCTCCCCGTGATCATGCATGACACGATCCAGCAAGGCCAGATTTTCCCGACTGTGACCGCAATAATGAAGCTCATAGGATTTTCCAAGTGTCTTCAGTCGATCTGCCATGGCCAAAATCGGTGTGATGCCAATCCCGCCGGCAACAAGCTGATAATGCTCCGCCGTCTCATCCAGCTTGAAATGATTGCGAGGACCGGCAATCCGCACATCATCACCAACGGCAAGCGTCTCATGAAAATGCTTTGAACCGCCTCGCCCGTCTTCTTCCAACGAGATGGCAATCACATAGCTTTCAGTATTCAGTTGATTGCCGCAGAGCGAATATTTGCGGCGAATATCACCTGAGACCAGATCCACATGGCTCCCCGGTGTCCATTTTGGTAAGGTTTTGCCCCGTGGATCAGCCAGAACAAAGCCTTTCACATTCGGGGCAAGCTGGAGGATATCCTGCACGACCACCCGGCGCAGAATATCATCCTTGATCGGGGCACCAATCTTGAACGAGATGGATTGCTCAAGAATGGAAGGATCATGCTTTTCCGGATTTTGCGCCGGATCCCATTCCACGAACAATTTGTCAGGCCCTCGGAAGGATGTATTGGGAAGATTTTCAAAACTTTGCCCGGGTAACAAACGCAAGTGAGGCAAGCGGCGGGTAAATTCTTCCAGAAAGATCCGCATTTCCATGCGGCCGATATTCTTGCCCATACATTGATGGGCCCCATAGCCAAAGGTCATATGGTCGACGGCATTGTCGCGATAGATATCGATCTCGTCCGGATTCTCCCAATAGCGATCATCCTTGTTGGCGCTGGCCTGCACGATCAGCAGCTTTCCGCCTTTAGGAATTCCGACGCCATTGATCTCGGTATCATCGGTGGTGATCCGGCGCCAGGCAACGATGGACCCTGCCACACGCAGGCATTCTTCGACCGCGCTCGGGATCAGGCTTGGATTTTCACACAATTCATCCCAGGCATCACGATTGTTCAGCAAGGTCCAGAGTGCATTGGCGGACGCATTGGAAGTTGTTTCGTGAGCGGCTGCCAAGATCGCCATCATCATGGACCGCATATAGCTCTCGGTCACGATGTCAGGATGCTTGAAATGCTGACGCACGGTTTCATACATCCAGCCCTCCCCATCCGGGTTGGCAATCATGTCATCCAGAATGTCATTGGCAGTTTTCCAGAAACGGCCGACTTTTTCCGTGATCTTCAACTGCTCCTCGGGCGTGGGTCTCCCCCAGGTATTGAGGGTATGGGCTACCGCAAACTGACGCAACTGCTCGGCGCCTTCATCAGGAACGCCAAGAAAATGCAGTGCAATGGTGAGCGGGATCTCATAGAAGAATTCACTGATCAGCTCCGCCTCTCCGCGCTCAATGAAGCGGTCCATATATTGGCGGGCGAGCTTGCGCACTGCCGGTTCATGCTTGGCCAGATTTTCCGGCAGGAAATCGTCGAGCAGCAGACGGCGACGTGCCATATGATCCGGCTCATCTTCATTCACCATCGTGCGGCGCATGTCGAAGCCATATTTCTTCAAGATATCCATGGCTTCAGGCGGCGCAGGCGTGATCTTCTCCAGGGCAATGGCAGGCGAGAAGAGAATGTTGTCGCGAAAGACCGCCTTCACATCTTCATATCGTGTCACCACCCAATAGCCGATTTCGGGGCTGTAAAAAACCGGCTCATTTTCCCGCGCCCAACGCAGTGCATCCCCGGGGTCAACCTGATACGGGCCTTCGAACGGATTGAAGGCAGCAGCTTGGGAGGAAATGGGACATCCTGTCGGGGAATTTCCATGATCTTTGACCGGACAGCGCTGGTTTTCCATTTTTCATCACTTCCAATATTTACTTTTATCGCACATCTATATACTTATAATGAAAAACTATTCAAAGCCGCCTGTCAATATTCAGCGCGGACGATCTATACATGGAGAAAGCTATGGCGATGCTTCAAACACTGGATCGCGGCCTCAAGGCGCTGTTCTTCATTGCAAATTCCGAGAATGGAAAAAGTGTTGCAGAGCTGGCCAACGAGCTGGAAATCGACCGGGCTGTTGCCTATCGCATTGCCAATACGCTGGAGCATAACGGTCTTGTTTCCCGAAAAATGGGGGGGCGCCTGTTTCTCGGTGCCTCTATTGTCGGTCTCGAAAGCAGTTTCGAGCCTCAGTTAAGGCAATTGGTTCGGCCTTTGCTGAAAGAACTGGCTCAGAAAACCAATGCCACTGCTTTCATGACCATCGCGCAGGATGAGGAAGGCGTTGCCATATCTGTTTGCGAGCCGGATACCGCACTTCTGCGCGTTGGCTATAAAGTCGGCAGCCGCCATCCCATTAATATGGGCGCGGCCGGGATTGCCATTCTTGCAGCACGGCCAGAGACAGCCGCTGATAGACCAGAGATTTGTGAAGCAAGAAAAGCCGGTTACAGCATCACACGTGGCGCTCTCCAGAAAGGGGCAGTGGGTGTTGCTCGTGCCCTGTCTCGGATAGAGCGAAATACCGGCCCTTTTGAGGCCAGTATTGGTGTTGTCGCCATGGAAGATCTTGATATCGATAACGCTGTTTCGTCTGTGCTCAACTGCGTGCAAAAAACTGATCACTTGCTATCCAACTAATCCGCCTCTTGAAAATCATTCCGTTGGCTTTTTCGTTTTGAATACGGACCGATCATCAAAGAATCTACAGGCCTTTGATGTCGCTGGTCTGGCCTTCACCGCCTTCCACCAACGAGCAACATTGGGAGCATCCTCAAGGGATAGGCCCAGATGTCCATAATCATTGATCCATGGGAAAAGCGCGATGTCAGCAATGCTATAATCATCGCCGTAAAGATAATTCCGGCCCTCCAGCTCATCATTCAGATAGGCAATCGACTTGTGCGCAATAGCCTTATATTGGGCCAACGCATCCGGATTGGGCTTCTTTGCAATTGCCGACCAATATTCTACCTGCCCGAAATAGGGGCTCTGAGATGACGCCTGATAAAAGAGCCAGAAATTGATCTGCGCTGCATCATCTGCAGACTGGCCCAGACCCCACTCAGCTTTCTGAGCAAGATAGAGCAAGATGGCATTGGATTCTGCCAGAACAAGATCTCCGTCCACAATCACGGGAACCTTGCCGACCGGGTTCAAGGCGCGAAATTCCGGACTATGCTGCTCCCCTTGCCTGATATTGAGGGGAATGAACTCATGCTCGAGCCCGGTTTCCAGCAAAACCATCAAAACTTTCAGCGAATTGATGGTGTTATAGGCATAAAGCTTGATCATTGATTATGGAGCTTCCTTTTCATTCATCCCACAGACGCTAACTCTTTACTGATGCGAATCTTTTACGTTGGATTGTGAAGCCAATCCAACGAGACACGCACTAGGCGACCCCTGCCCCAGTTTGCTGATGCCCCAGATTGGTTCTCATGAGCGCCATCAGCATCGGCCCGACCGAGAAGTCATGATCCAGAGCCTTTTCCTATGCACCTGACTTCCTATAAGCACGGTAAGAAAGAGTTTGTCCATCAATGGGTTTCGCTGATATAGATTGATTAGATATCATAGTGCCAACGGGTTTTAGTGAATTCAATGGTTTATCCTTTTCTTTCTCATGCGATCAAGCTGGATTTTGAGCGCCTTATTGGGCCGGTTGAGAAATGCGGTCGAGCGTTGAGCCGTCTGGATGAGCGATTGAGACGATCTCCGGATCTGGCAGAGGGCTTTCGCATTCGCAGCCATTTCTGGGAAGCTCACGCAACCAGCTGGCTGGAAGGTGAGCTGGTGCCTATGGAAGATCTGGTTCTGCATGAAGCCAAAACGGATGTGCGTCTGCCTACGCAAGAATTGGGGCGTGCGCATCATTTTCTACAATTGAGAAAGCGTGTGGATCGTCACGAGCAGGGTTGGTGTCTGGAAACAGCCTCGCTCATGAAATTGGCGGGCCATGGGAATGATGAAATTGACAGCAAACCATCACGATATGAAACCGTGGATCCAGAACATGATGACCATGAAACCTGGGCGGCATTGTTTGCGGATCTTGATGAGGTTTCAAAGCGCACTGATGCGCTTATATCTGGAAATATTGCTGAGTTTGATACAGGTGCCAAAATCCAAATGAGTGCTCAGGAACAATCCCGGCACAATGCGTTGGATCAGTGGTGTCAACTTCAAGGAATGGTTGCGCATTATCCGCCACAACTGGCAGCAGCCATATTGCTTGATGCCTGGTTGTCTCTTATCCCAATTGAAAATCAGGCCCGGCTCGGGCGATTGATGGCAGCAGATTATTTGCGCACCGAGATATGCCCAAATTATTTGCCGCTCGTAGCCTATGGGCTCTATCGATCTTCTTTCCGCTGGCGGCGGACTGACCCACTGCATACACGATTGGTCATGTTGCTTGCGGGGTTCGAAAAAGGTGCCGAACAAGGTATGGAACAGCTTAATCGTCTGGCCATGGCACAGGACCACATGGCCCGCGCATGCGCAGGTCGACGCAAGAATTCTCGCCTTCCGGATTTTGCGGCCCTTTTCATTGCCAATCCTTATGTTTCAATTCCTATGGCGCGTAAGAAATTAGATGTCACAGCCGCAGCAATTGATCGCATGATAGAGCAAATGGGACCGGCCATGCCGCGAGAGCTCACCGGACGCGGTCGATACAGGGCTTGGGGGATTGTGTAGTCGCGTAGAATTACCAGTCAATTTGGTGCGATCAGCTCGATTTTGTATAGGTCTGGTTCTTTCCCTGCATATGCGGTGCTTGCAAAAAACTCATATGTTGAAGTGAAAATTTCAATATCCATTCTTTGTTTTATTGGATAAATTGCCAAAAATGACCTTCTGTTGGTGAAGGAAAAATCATGCCACCTATGGTGCGGATCGGCTTATTCTTTGTGGTGTTGTTCCATCTGTGTATTACGCACAGTTTGAAGACAAGCAGAATAGGCAGGGCACCACTTGTGTTTTTGGCGCAGATTTGTTGAATGAGGAAATGTGATGGATAGAGCCGAGATCGTCCATGAGAATTTTTTGCGTCGAATTGGCGATGGAACACTGCCGGAGCTGGCCAGTCAGACAAGCCTGCAGCAATCAGGGCTGACAAAAGCGCAGCTCGTTGATCTGTTCCACGCTCAGGTTCAAAGTCGACATCTGGACCGGCATGCCCGCAAGCTACAGGGACGTGGTGAAGGCTTTTATACCATCGGGTCCTCCGGTCATGAGGGTAATGCAGCAATTGCTGCTGCAATGCGTGTGACCGATCCGGCATTTCTGCACTACCGCGATGCAGCTTTCCAGATTGCCCGCTCTCAGCAACTTCCTGGCCAAACTCCGGTTTGGGATATGCTGCTTAGTTTTACCTCTTCTTCCGACGATCCGATCTCCGGTGGCCGTCACAAGGTGCTTGGGTCCAAGGAACTGAGCATCCCGCCGCAGACCTCCACGATTGCCAGCCATCTACCAAAGGCTGTAGGTGTTGCCTATTCCCTTGGCCTTTCTCGCCGTATCCGTCCTCATCATCGTGAATGGCCCGAAGATAGCGTTGTGATGTGTTCTTTTGGTGATGCATCGCTGAACCATTCCACGGCTCAAGGCGCGATCAACACCGCTGGCTGGACATCTTACCAGTCCGTGCCATTGCCACTTCTGTTTGTGTGCGAAGATAACGGTATCGGCATTTCCACCAAGACACCGAAAGATTGGGTCTATGCAAGCATGGCGCACCGTCCGGGGTTGAAATATATCCGTTGCAGCGGCCTGGATCTGGTTGAATCCTATGCTTGCGCCAAAGAGGTGGTCGATTGGGTGCGTAAACGCCGTAAACCTGCCTTCTTGCATATGGGAACTGTTCGTCTCTATGGCCATGCGGGTGCAGATGTGCAGACCACCTATATGTCCAAGGCAGAAGTCGAAGCAGGAGAGGCAAGAGATCCTTTGCTCTATTCTGCTCATCGGTTGATGCGGGATGCAGGCCTCTCAAAGGATGACGTCCTTTCCATCTATAACCAGACAGATCAACGTGTTGCTCGTTCTGCGGAACAAGCCATCACGCAGCCAAAGCTGCGTACCGCAACTGAAGTAATGGAGTCCATTGTTCCAGACTTGCGTGAATGCCCGAAAAGCAATGGGCCGGATCCGGAAAAGCGCAAAGGAACTTTCGGATTATCTGATATGCGCGCAATCGAGGCGCCGCAGCATCTTGCCAAGATCCTCAACTTCACTTTGACCGATTTGATGCTGGAGCATCAGGAAATCGTCATGGCTGGTGAAGATGTGGGCCGCAAGGGTGGGGTCTATGGCGTCACCCAGCGTTTGCATGCCCGTTTTGGTGCCGATCGCATGATTGATACCTTGTTGGACGAACAGTCCATTTTGGGTCTTGCCATTGGTTTGGGGCAGAACGGCTTCCTTCCGATGCCGGAAGTCCAGTTTCTGGCCTATCTGCACAATGCGGAAGATCAGATCCGTGGCGAGGCGGCGACCCTTTCCTTCTTCTCGAACAAACAATATACCAATCCGATGGTGATGCGCGTTGCTGGCCTTGGCTATCAGCGCGGCTTTGGCGGTCATTTCCACAATGACAACTCGCTGGCGGTGTTGCGCGATATCCCTGGCGTGGTCATGGCTTGCCCATCCAACGGCCGCGATGCAGCGTTGATGCTACGCGAAGCGGTGCGTTTGGCCCGTGAAGAACAGCGCATTGTCGCCTTCATTGAGCCAATCGCTCTTTATATGACCCGTGATTTGCATGAAGCAGGTGATGGTGGTTGGCTGACCAATTATCCGCAGCCAGGCTCGGGAGAGACTATCAGACTGGGTGAAGTCGGTACCTATGGTGACGGCACGGACCTTGCGATTGTCACCTATGCCAATGGCTATTACCTCTCTAGGAAGGCTGAAAAGATCCTCAAGGAACAACATGGTTTGAACATTCGGATCATCGATATGCGTTGGCTTTCCCCGATGCCGTCCGAGGCGATCATTGAAGCTATTGGTTCTGTTGAGAAAGTCATGGTGGTGGATGAATGCCGCCGGACAGGTTCTCAGAGTGAAGCCTTGATTACCATGCTTTCAGAGCATGGCATCAAGGCAACCAGCCGTGTGACAGCAGAAGATTGCTTCATCGCTACCGGGCCAGCTTATGCGGCTACCTTGCCGTCGGTTGATGGCATCGTTGAAGCCGCCCTTGCTGCCGCAAAAGACTAAGCCTTGAAGGAGTTAAAGATATGAGCCGCAAATCTGCATTGGTCATCGCTCCTGGTCGGGGCACCTATAACAAGGAAGAGCTGGGCTATCTGCAACGCTTCCATGCTGACAAAGCTGCTCTCTTCGCCCGCTTTGATCAGCAACGTCAGGCACAAGGTCAGGAAAGCATCAGGGCACTTGATGGTGCTGAGCGCTTCTCGCTGTCCAAATTTACGAGGGGCGACAATGCGTCTGCTCTGATCCATTCCTGTGCTTACGGAGATTTTCTCTCCATCGATCAAAACCAGTTCGATATGGTGGCAGTGACGGGTAACTCCATGGGTTGGTATACTGCCCTTGCCTGTGCTGGAGCTGTAAGCGCCGAAGATGGTTTTACCATCGTCAACACCATGGGGCGTTTGATGCAGGAAGCCCTGATTGGTGGTCAATTGATCTATCCATTTGTCGATGAGAACTGGCAGCCGATCCCGGGCAAAAAGCAGGACGTTCTGGATCTGATTGATGCTATTGATGGACTATATCTCTCCATCGATCTTGGAGGCATGCTGGTGCTGGCTGGTACCAAGGAAGCCTTGGTTGAAGCCGAACAGCGTTTGCCTGTTGTACAAGAACGTTTCCCGATGCGTTTGCAAAATCATGCTGCTTTCCATTCGCCTTTACAGAATCCAGTGGCTGATCTAGGGCGCAATCTTTTGGGGGCCGATCTGTTCAGATCGCCCAAATTGTCAATGATCGATGGTCGCGGTCATTGCTGGATGGCTCATGGAGCCGAACCAGTTCAGGTGCATGATTATACCCTCGATCACCAGGTGATTGAGCCTTATGATTTTACCAAAGCCATTCAGAATGGTCTTCGGGAATATTGTCCGGACGTGCTGATCATTCTTGGGCCAGGCAAAACACTGGGCGGCGCAGTTGCGCAAAGCCTGATCGATTGTAATTGGCAGGGCCTGAGCTCCAAGCAAGATTTCCTTGATCGTCAGAAATCAGACCCGATTGTCCTTTCCATGGGCATGGAAGGTCAGCGTGAGATGGTGACTGGTTAAAAGCCCACACTCTTCCTTTGCAGTGGGCATAAGCAAAAGCGCCAGGTCTTAAGCTCTGGCTCTTTTTTTCTTGATGGAATACGTTTTGAGGAAAGAAGAATGACCAAAGGCTCCTTCATGCTTGCACCTCGGCGATATTTGCCCTCAATCAGTTCGCTACTGGCGTTGGAAGCTGTTGATCGACTGGGGGCAGCATCAGAAGCCGCCAAAGAGTTATCCCTGACCCAAAGCGCAATCAGCCGTCAGTTGCGCACGTTGGAGGGCCAATTGGGCATGGAGCTTTTGGTGCGGGATAAGAAGCGCCTTTCCCTGACACCCGCAGCCAAGGAATATGTCCAAGAAGTGCGCCTTGCTTTGCAGCAGATAGCCAAGGCCTCGTTGAAGATCAAGGCCAATCCTTATGGGGGTAGCCTCAATCTGGCCATTCTTCCTGCCTTTGGCTTGCATTGGCTTTCCCCTCGTCTCGGTCAGTTCGCCTCTCAGCACCCTGAAGTCACCATTAATCTTGGTACGCGCCTGCAGCCGTTTGAGTTCGCTCAGGAAGGGTTCGATGCTGCAATCCATTTTGGTGTGAAAGACTGGCCGAATGTGGACTATCAGGAGCTGATGACAGAGACAGTCGTTCCGGTTTGTGCGCCGCATTTATTGGAAGACAATCTCATTCAATCTGCCTCAGATCTGTTGGAGTTTCCGTTGTTGCATTTGGAAACGCGCCCTGCCGCGTGGGAGCAATGGCTGGCACATCATGATCTACCCGCCATGATGCCTCAAGGTATGCTGTTCGATCAGTTCGCCACCATGGCACAAGCCGCCATCCATGGTATGGGGATTGCCTTGCTCCCAGAATATTTGATTGCATCAGATTTGGAGCAGGGTCGTCTCAAGGTTGCTTATGGTCGATCCACCCAATCTCTAGGGAAATATTATCTCGTCTGGCCCAAGGAAAAAGCTCAAAACCCATCACTGACCGTTTTCCGCTCTTGGCTCGCGGATATTTTTGATACGTGAAAGTCAATCCAATAGGATCGTGTTGCCGTATCGAATTGAGCAATCTGTAACATGCTGTCATTGTTTGCGCGGATTGTGACATGCAACAGGTTGACATGTACTATCGTCGCTGCCCTCGTACCGGGCCTCCTGGTTTGTTCATGATACTGGCTAGAGTATGGTCAGTATTTTCCATCCGATGAGAGAGCAGCTTTTGTGTCATTTTCAGAAGAACTGCTGCCATCTCGGGCTCGTTCGCCACATTTTGCATTTCACCCTCGCCTTCCCGATCAAAGAGAAGAGGTGGTAGGCCACCGCTGAAATGCACCAGCGTATAGCGTGGGCCGCGCAGGATGTTCAGATTGCACTGACTTGGTCCCAATTCAAGCTTTTGTTGCCATATAGTTGGTTCTGTGGGATCGCCAAAATCCAATTCTGAAAAGCTATAGTCAGGCCAATCGGGGTTCTCTCCCGTCAGGAATGGCATCAGTGAGCGACCATCCATGCTGTGTGGAATATCCTGATCAGCCCAATCGAGAATGGTTGGTGCCAAGTCCACACTTTCAGTGGGCTTGGAAATTTTCAAACCATGACCTGCAGCGTGATCCGGATCGCGAACAATCAGCGGTGTGTGATAGGCGGCATCGTAAACATTATGCTTGCCCCATGCATGATGGTCCCCAAGCATTTCTCCATGATCGGCGCTGACTACAATCAGAGTGTTGTCCCACTGATCAGTCTCTTTCAGAAACTCGATTACTCTGCCTATATGAGCATCCACTTCTGTTGCCAAACCCAGATAGACAGCGCGCATGGTATTGATGACATCGTCATTGACTTGCAGATCCGGAAAGCCATCAACGAAGCTTTGTGCCGTTTGATTTTCATGTGCAGGTGCAAAGAAAGGATGCACAGCCTGCTCGTCAGCTTGCGAACCAATGCGTTCTGGTAAAGGCAGGCTAGCCGGATCATACATTGCATTATAGGGAGCGGGCGCAACCAGTGGCGGGTGGGGACGAATGTAAGTCAGATGCGCAAACCAATTTTGATCGGTGCGCAACGCCAACTCGTTCAGACAAGCATTGGTGAGAAAAGCTGTGTCACTGTCTTCTGCTTTGTAAAATGCTGGATCATTGATCTTGCGCTCGGAACCCTGCGCAACCGGAACGTAATGGTCCGCATAGTCCTTGGGCAGATCATACCCTTTGGACTGCAAATAGGCACGCCAAGGATAGCTCTTCTCCAGCCGCATTTCGACCACCTCATGAAAGCCATGCATGGGCATTTCATAGGTGTTGAGAATTGGATCTCCTTCGGCGAAGGCTCTTGGATCCATGGATGTGTCAGTGTAGCCAATCAGCAACGGCAAATACCCGGCTTTGCGCATTTCAGTTGCAATATTGGGCGTATCGTGGCGCAAAGGCGTGCCATTTCGAATGCTGCGATGGTTCATCGCATAACGGCCGGTCAGAAGAGAAGCACGAGACGGTCCACACGGGTTTGTGACCGAATAATTGCGCTCAAATGTGGTTGCATCTTCCATAAAAGCGCGTAAATTTGGCAAATCCACATGTTTGGCGAGGTTGCCGAAAAGTGCGTCTGCACGCAATTGATCGATGATAATGAAGAGTACATTTCGCTGAGACATCTGATTTCCTCCGCACACGCTTTTTTCCAATCCAGAGACGATGAAACAAACCTTTCTGCAAGATGGTTTCTGAAAAAATACCAAGATTTTTATGCTCTATAGGCAGTTTTTTGCGGTTGAGCACACTTATTGCTCGTTGCGGTGCAGCAAAGACAGAGGCAATGTCTGGGTGAAACAATAAGACAAGACTGAAGTCTAATTGGTCAAATTGTCGCTGGCTCACAATTATTTGTTTGGCTTAAATCGGGGCTTGCAAGCGCTTACATATGGGTGTTATTTCCACTGACGCACGGATTGAGCCTATTGACCCATGTCAATAATCCTAGCAATGTTGTGCCAGTTTGAACCTGTTTCAGGTACAGAGGGGATTTATTTTGAAGATAGGAACACCTAGAGAGGTGTTTGGTGGGGAGGCTCGTGTTGGAATGACGCCTTCAGTTGCCAAGCATTTACAGAAGCTGGGCTATGAGTGTGCGATTGAGATTGGTGCGGGTCAGGCAGCGGGTTTTTCGGATGCGGACTATGAAGCGGCGGGCGTTGAGATCATTGCAACGGCAGCGGCTTTGTGGAAGGCTTCTGACATCATCGCCAAGGTCCGTCAGCCAAATGTGACCGAGACCAAACGCCTGAACAAGAACAAGACGCTGATCAGCTTCTTCAACCCGGCCGGGAATGAGGAAGGCATGGAGATTGCGAAGTCCAAGGGCGCCAATGTGATTGCGATGGAAATGGTCCCTCGTATCTCACGTGCCCAGAAGATGGATGCTCTGTCCTCCATGGCCAATATTGCCGGCTATCGTGCGGTGATTGAGGCTGGCAACAATTTCGGACGCTTCTTCACCGGTCAGATCACGGCAGCGGGCAAGGTTCCGCCAGCCAAGGTCCTGGTGATTGGAGCAGGCGTTGCAGGTCTGGCAGCGATTGGCACCTCTACCTCTCTTGGTGCCATCACTTATGCCTTTGACGTGCGCCCTGAAGTGGCCGAGCAGGTTGAATCCATGGGCGCGGAATTCGTCTATCTGGATTTTGAGGAAGAACAGCAGGATGGTGCTGCCACAGGCGGCTATGCAGCTGTCTCCTCTCCGGAGTTCCGCGAAGCCCAGCTGGCCAAGTTCCGTGAACTGGCACCAGAGATTGATATCGTCATCACCACCGCCCTGATCCCGAACCGTGAAGCACCGGAGCTGTGGACCGAGGATATGGTTGCCTCCATGAAGACCGGATCCGTGATCGTGGATCTGGCAGCGGAAAAGGGTGGCAATTGCAAGCTGACCGTGGCTGATGAGAAGATCGTGACCGAGAATGGTGTGACCATCATCGGCTATACCGATTTCCCATCCCGCATGGCCAATCAATCTTCCGAGCTTTATGCCTCCAATATCCGTCACATGCTGACCGATCTGACCCCTGAGAAGGATGGCCAGGTTGTCCATGATATGGAAGATGATGTGATCCGTGGTGCGACCGTCACCTATCAGGGTGAGATCACCTTCCCGCCTCCTCCTCCAAAGATTGCAGCCATTGCGGCTCAGCCGAAGAAGGAAGTGAAGGAGCTGACGCCGGAAGAGAAGAGAGCGGCCGAGGTTGCCGAGTTCAAGGCCCAGACCAGGAGCCAGGTGACCCTGCTTGGCGTTGGTACGGCTCTTATGTTGCTCGTCGGTGCTGTGGCGCCTGCCAGCTTCATGCAGCATTTCATTGTGTTTGTGCTGGCCTGTTTCGTGGGCTTCCAGGTCATCTGGAATGTCTCTCACAGCCTGCATACGCCTTTGATGGCGGTGACCAACGCCATTTCATCCATCATCATTCTGGGGGCCCTGATGCAGATCGGCTCCGGTTCCTGGCTGGTGATCATCCTGGCGGCCCTGTCCGTCTTCATGGCCGGCATCAACATCTTTGGTGGGTTCCTGGTCACCCGGCGCATGCTCGCCATGTTCCAGAAGTCATAAGGAGGGCGACATGGATTTTGGTTTTACCACTGCCGCCTATGTGGTTGCGGCTGTTCTTTTCATTCTTAGCCTTGGCGGTCTGTCCGGTCAGGAAAGCGCCAAGCGCGCTGTCTGGTATGGCATTGCCGGTATGGCTCTGGCGGTTCTCGCCACCCTGATTGGTCCGGGCTCCGGCCTGTGGCTGCTCTCGCTCCTGCTGATTGCCGGTGGCGGTGCCATTGGCTATCAGGTGGCGCAAAAGGTTCAGATGACCGAGATGCCACAGCTTGTGGCTGCGATGCACTCTCTCGTTGGTCTGGCGGCTGTCTTTGTCGGCTTCAATGCCGATATCGAACTGAGCCGTGTTCTGGCCATGGACGAGAGTGCCCGCAAGGGTCTGGAAGGCTTTGCTGCTCTGCTGGCCAAGAAGTCCAGCGCCGAGCTGTCCATCCTCAAGGTTGAAGTCTTCCTTGGCATCTTCATTGGTGCTGTGACCTTCACCGGCTCTGTCATTGCCTTTGGCAAGCTGGCAGGCAAGGTGACTTCCGCTGCAGAAAAACTGCCCGGTGGTCATGCCCTCAATGCCGGTGCAGCCATTGGCTCCCTGATCCTCGGCATCATGTATTTCAATGACGCTGGTATCTGGACCCTTGTGGTCATGACCCTGCTGGCCTTCTTCATTGGCTATCACCTGATCATGGGCATTGGTGGCGCGGATATGCCGGTTGTTGTGTCCATGCTCAACTCCTATTCCGGTTGGGCGGCAGCGGCCATTGGTTTCTCCCTTGGCAATGACCTTCTTATCGTGGTCGGTGCGCTTGTTGGCTCCTCCGGTGCGATCCTGTCCTACATCATGTGCAAGGCCATGAACCGCAACTTTGTCTCTGTGATCCTTGGCGGCTTTGGTGGCACCGGTGGTCCTGCGATGGAAGTGTCTGGTGAGATGATTGCCATCGAGTCTGATGGGGTTGTTGCAGCGTTGGAAGAGGCTGACAGTGTCATCATCATTCCAGGCTATGGCATGGCTGTGGCGCAGGCTCAGCAGTCCGTATCCGAGTTGACCAAGCGTCTGCGTGCCAAGGGCAAGAATGTCCGCTTTGCCATCCATCCGGTGGCTGGCCGTCTTCCCGGTCACATGAATGTTCTGCTGGCTGAAGCCAAGGTTCCTTATGACATCGTTCTGGAAATGGACGAGATCAATGAGGACTTCCCGGAAACCGATGTGGCCATCGTCATTGGCTCCAATGACATCGTCAATCCGGCGGCACAGGATGATCCGAACAGCCCAATCGCTGGCATGCCCGTCCTTGAATGCTGGAAGGCCAAGCAGGTCTTCGTTTCCAAGCGCGGACAAGGCACCGGTTATTCCGGCATCGAAAACCCGCTCTTCTACAAGGAAAATACCCGCATGTTCTACGGAGACGCTAAAGCATCTCTAGATAGCCTATTGGGTAGCATCAGCTAAGTAGAAGCTAATCAAGAAAATCGAAAAGCCCGATCTCCATGAGATCGGGCTTTTTTGTATGGACGATTGTAAAAGGGCTCAAGCCAGATACTTTCCGCGTTCAGAAGCCGTCAATCAGGATATCCAAAGCCCGTTTGAGATTATCTCTCTCTTCTTGCAGCGACCCAACACACTCATGCAGTTCCGCACCAGAGACAGCAGCGAGTTCCTGAATACGAACAATCCAGAACTTGTCATTCAAATTTACTTTGGGGGTCAGACCGGGAAATGCCGTGTAGCTGCCGATCTCTCGTAAAGGAGCAACAATTCGGGATGCATCTATACCGATCAGGTCTGTTTGAAGGTCAACAACAAGGATCCCGCTGCGTAGGCGGAAGACATCAAACTGAGCCATTTTATTCCCTTAGAAAGTACGGTGTTCTGCGAGTGGCAGACCATTTTCTTCAACTTCACGCGCATATGCATCAAGAGCGTCGCTGTTTTCTTCACGCCAGCGCCGGTTACGCTCCAGCTTTGCGGCTTCTGCAATGGCAGATTCCGCCAAACGGGACATATTGAGACCAAGCTCTCGTGCCTCATTGGCCACATCGCTGTCCAAAGTAAGATTCACTTTCGCGCGCATTGCAATAAACTCTCAAAGGATTGGTATGTATAAGGAGTATATATCATGCGCCTATAATAGGCAACATGGATATGTCTTTGTTGAATGCTAATCAGAACAGTGCGGAAGCATTTTCAGATGACTGTTGCGCACTGACCTAACCTGTTGTTCCATCCATTGCTTTGATTTCTTCACACAACCAACCAATGAAATTCCAAGCTGCTTGAGTAGGCATTGCATTGTCCGGCAAAACGAACTGAAAGGCGCGCTGGCAGGCCAGGGTTGGTGCAAAGGGCTCAACCAAATCTCCCTTGGCCAGAGCATCAAAAACATAGAGATCGCGCAAGATAGCGAGGCCCCTCCCGGCAATGGCACTTTGCAGAATCATGTCAGCATTATTGAAGATCAGTTTTTGTGTCATGGAGCTAGTATAGTCTGGCCAAAAGCTGGTGAGGTATTTCTGCCAATGGAATGCTTCGTCTTCATGAATGAAATCGGCGTTCTCAAGTAGTGATAGATTTGCACTTCGTGGCGCAAGATCTGTTCCAGTTAGCTTCCTTAAATAGTATGGCGAACACACTACCCGCATTCGTTCATTGGGCTTTGGAAGCAGCAATGAGGGGGCGAGATCGTCATCAGGTTTGGGTAGAAGCCGTAAGGCGAGATCAATCTTTTCCTCGCTGAATTTCACGTAACGATTGGTTGCGCTGATGCGAATTGGAATATTGGGATGCGCCTCCTGGAAGCGTTCAAGTCTTGGAACCAGCATGATTGAAGCGAGAGAGGGGGCAATACTCACAGCCAGCGGCTTTTGCGCAGTCTGGCTGGCCAACATATAGGATAAATTCTCTATGGACTGGTTGATACTGGAAACCTCTGACAGAATATCCTCGACCAGTTCGGTCTGTTCCAATCCTCGACCCTTTGAACGAAAGAGCTTGGTTTCCCACTTTTCCTCCAACTGTTTGATATGGTAGGAAATTGTTGGCTGAGAAACGTTCAGTTCTCGTGCGGCTGCCGAGATGGATTTATGCCGAACAACAGCATCCAGGGCGCGTAATTCTTGTAAGGAAGGAACGAAGCGACGAGAGATAGACATGACCTATATATAGAGAATATCTATGGAAGGCTCAATGCGTTCGATTTGTTATTTCTTCATTTTGCCGTCTATCATCTCGACAAACTGAAGCAAAAATATCGTCAGAATGACGGAATGGGAGTAATTTGACATGAAAACAACCAAGGCAATTTTGCTCGGCGCTCTGCTGAGTGCTGCTGCATCACTCTGTGCAGCGAGTGTGCAAGCCGGCGAAGCCCTCGATGCCATCATGAAGGATAAGATGCTGGTTGTTGGCTCCAACTCCGATTATCGCCCCAATGCCTTCATGGGAGATGACAATCAACTGCAAGGCTTTGATATTGATGTTTCCAAGGAAGTGGCCAAACGTCTTGGCGTTGACGTGAAATTCGTCACACCGGGTTGGGAAGTGATGACTGCTGGTCGTTGGTCTGGCCGTTGGCACATGGTGGTTGGGTCCATGACACCGACCAAAGCGCGTGCTGAAGTGCTCGACTTCCCTGCAGTTTATTATTACACACCAGCGGCATTTGCGGTTCACAAAAATTCCAAAGCGACCAACCTGGAAGAGTTGAATGGCAAGACCATCGGTGTTGTTGGATCTTCTACCTATCACAAATATCTGCAGCACAATCTCGAGATCAATGCGGTTGGCGTGCCGGAATTTGAGTACAAGGTAAAGCCGGGTGAAATCAAACTCTATGGCGATATCAATGAATTCGACGAACTGGCATTGGGCGATGGTGTCCGTCTGGACGCGTTAGTTCAATCAGTGACCGTTATTCAGGAAGCCATCAAGAAAGGTTTGCCAATCAAACAACTTGGTGATCCGATATTCTATGAACCACTTGCCATCGCTATCGATAAGGGAGACAAGGAATTCGCCGACAAACTGGCTTCGATCGTCGAAGATATGAAGAAAGATGGCACACTGGCCAAGCTATCCGTTAAATGGCACGGCGCTGATCTTGTAACCACCAAATAAGACAAGAACCATGATTACCTTAACCAATGGCACTCTTTGGTCTGGCCCCACTCGGCTAAGAGCTTGTCTTGTGATGGGAGGGCTAGTGTTCGCACTGGCTCTCCTTACTTCCGCCAATGAAGGGCTGGTCGGCTCTTTCCTGCGTCCAGCCATGAGCGAAGAAAGCCTTGCTGGATGGTGGGGGCGTCTATCGACCTCACTTGTGCTGGCCGGCTTCACCTTGGGCCTTGGTTATGGACTACTAAGCCTGTCGCGCAAGGCACAACTGGTTATTGTGTGGATTCTCTTGGCCATGGGGGCCCTTGGCTTCTTCCTGTCGTTTAATCTCAGCTTCGAGTTTATCGGTAGGAAGTTACCCTTTCTCATCACGACCGGGGCGTTTACGACCCTCTATGTGTCGGCCATATCCATCACGTTGGCTTTCATCCTGGCATTGCTTGGCGCATCAGCCAAAATGTCTGGAATTGGTGTAGTCGAGGGAATTGGAGCGTTCTATACCTCTTATTTCCGTGGTGTCCCTTTGCTGGTGCAATTGTTCCTGATTTATTTGGGGCTGCCACAAGTCGGGATCATCGTCCCTCCGGTACCTGCCGCCATAGCAGCCTTGGCGCTGGTCTATGGGGCCTATATGACCGAGATTTTCCGATCTGGCATTCAGTCCATCTCGGTAGGGCAATGGGAAGCGGCTGATGCACTCGGTCTGCAACGAATGTTGACCTTTAGAAAGGTTATCTTGCCACAGGCGATGCGGATCATTGTTCCACCGACTGGCAATCAGTTCATTGCAATGTTGAAGGACTCCTCGCTTGTTTCCGTGGTGGGCGTCTGGGACATCATGTTCATTGCAAGAACACAGGGCAGAGCTGACTTCAAGATTCTGGAAATGTTGATTACGGCATCAGTCATCTATTGGATGCTGTCGGTCTTGCTTGAATTCGCGCAACAGCGGATTGAGGCCCATTATTCCAAGGCCCATCAGCGCTAGGTTTCACAAGATTTCTTCACTTGACAGCAGCGCTATGCGCTGCTGACGGCACCGCTTTGCCGAAAGAAAGACCGATCGTCAGCAAAGGACATAAAAATGGGTGGTTCTGCTCCAATCGTTGGCATTCTTGCGACTTCTACCAGTGATGCTGGACTGGATGCGCAAATTATTGATGACAAATATCTTCTGGCTGCAATGGAAGTGATCGATGCAGTTCCCCTCATCCTGCCAACCTTGTTTGGCAAGAAGGAGTTTGAACGGATTTTGCCAATGCTGGATGGCGTGATCCTGACTGGTGATGCCTCCAATCTTCAACCCTCCTTATATGGTGCTGGTGGGGATGAGAAAAGCCATGGGCCGTTTGATACAAAGCGCGATTCTTCAGCTTTTGAGCTTATTCAGTTGGCCTTCGATCGAGATGTTCCATTGCTTGGTATCTGTCGTGGCATGCAAGAGATGAATGTCGTGTTGGGCGGCACCATGCGCAATGATGTCAATGAAAACAAAGCCTTCGACCGTCATCATCCAACGGACTATAGCCAACCGCCTAACCAACGCTATGGCGCTGCGCATGAGTTGAAATTGGAAGCGTATGGTTTGCTCGCTGAAATCCTCGGTCCGGGTTCTCATTCCGTCAACTCCCTGCACGAGCAAGCCGTTGAGACTCTGGCACCAGCGTTGATGTTGGATGCAATATCCGAAGATGGATTGATCGAAGCTTTTCATCATCCGGACAAACGCTTCTTCTTGGGCCTGCAATGGCACGCAGAATTTGCCGCAAAAGACAATGAGATCTCTAGCGCTATTTTTACAGCGTTTTCTAAGGCTATGGCGTCAAAGAACCAATCCCTGACTGCTCTGGCCAAGGGCTGAGAGCAGCCGTGGCATGGGATCACGGTTTTGCATGACAAGGCCAACCATATGTTCCACTTCCGGCTCAACCAACGGAATGGCGCATAGGCCTTCCATTTCGCTGAGATGAATTTTGCAATTCTCCGGCAGAACAGCGGCATAGTGACCAGTCTGGATGAAGGCGTAGAGATTGTTGATGCTATTGCTTTCGACATCTGCATGAGGAAAGCAATCAACCTGTTTGAAGGCAGCATCGACAATCTGGCGGAACTGCATGTCCGGGGTTAAGCAACAAAGGCTTTGTTCTGCAGCTTCTTTCCAACTCAAGGCTTCCCTGCTCGAAAGCTCATGATCGCGATGAATGAACAGGCAATAGCGTTCGGTATAAAGTGGCCAGGTGCGTGTATTGTCCAGCTTTTCATTGCCAAGGTAGGAAATCCCGGCATCGATTGAGCCATCTTCAAGTTGGCGCTGGATATCCTTGGAACTACGGGACAAGATTGTGAATTGAACCGCCGGATAGCTGTTGCGCATGGCTTGCACCACCTTGGGGACCATGGGGAGAGCGGAAGGAATTGCCCCCACAGTTATGCGCCCGCGCAGATCACCAGTCAGGCCTGCCAATTCATCCCGCAAGCCGTCACAATCTTCAACAATGCGCTTGGCCCAAGCCAAAACCCGCTCGCCATCATCCGTAAGACCAAGATAGCGCTGTCCTCGGCGCACAATGGAGACGCCTAGCTCCTGCTCCAGCTGGCGAATACGGCCAGAGAGAGTTGGCTGGGTGACATTGCACACTTGCGCCGCCCGGGTGAAGTGCTTCTCCCGAGCCAATGCAATCAAATATTGAAGCTGACGGATATCCATAGTTGGTCATAACATGGTCAGGCATTGGCCTGACAGAGGTGATCTTCTAATCAAGGCACTTTTTCAGACCGTCGATGGCGAGTGGCTTCAACTTATCCCCTTGCTCGTCGATAAGTGTTGAGATCTGCCCCTTCATGCGCGGATCCCAGAAATCACGAACATGGGTAGCGACGCCGTCTACAGCTCGGGCTTGCGGATAGGATTGAAAGAAATCCGCGATCTGATTGGCCATTCTGATCAGCTCATCCTGATTCATTATGATGTCTCCACCTTATTCATTGCCTTTTTCGGGCATATCTTTGGGATCAAAGCACATCAGCTCGTCCCGATTTCTGATGACTATGTGCATGTTTGCTGTCTTGGCAAGTTTCAGGGCCAAAACGCTAGGGGCAGACGCTGCTGCAACCAGTGGAACACCAAGAACAGCAGCCTTCTGAACCATCTCGAAGCTCAAGCGGCTGGATAACAGCAAAAAGCAGCGACTTGGCTCATAGCCTTGCTTGATGGCGGCACCAGCCAACTTGTCGACGGCATTATGACGGCCGATATCTTCTCGCAGCAGCAAGATATTGCCTTGCCGATCACAAAGAGCTGCTGCGTGGGTCGTGTGATTTTCCTGCCGCATGATCTGCTTGGCACCAAAAGCGGCAAAGGCTTTGCGCACCGCATCCAGTTGTGGTTGAACACCAAATACCCGAGGTGGTGCGGTGACGCTGGCCGATAAGCTTTGAGCCCCGCATAGCCCGCAGGAAGAGCGGCCTGCCAATGCGCGGCGGCGAGCAAAACTATCACTTTTCCCCTCACCTTCGATGGTGAGGTTCAGCAGATAGCCATCCGCAACCGGTGTCAGGGCCATGCGTTTGATCTCATCCGGGGATGAGACCAATCCTTCGGATAAGGCAAAACCGAGAGCGAAATCTTCCAGATCTGAAGGTGTGAGCATCATGACTGCAAAATCTTCGCCATTGACGAGAATGCCAACTGGCATTTCCTCGGCGATGATCCAGCTGTCATCGATGCTCCCCTCAAGACCGACGCGCTTGCCTGGCATCAGGCGAGACGCGGCGACCTCTTCCATCTGGTTCAACTCGCTGATTTTGACCTTATTCTGCGGCATCAACACGGATCCGGTAGTGGGTTTGCGCCTTGTCCTTATGTTCTTCCTGCCAATCAGATGGTCGGTTGGAGCGATGGACCTGAACGGCAGTCACCTTATATTCCGGGCAATTGGTAGCCCAATCAGAATTGTCAGTGGTGATGACATTCGCCCCGGATAGAGGATGGTGGAATGTGGTATAGACCACACCAACCGGCATCCGGTCTGTGAGCTCCGCCCTAAGCGTCGTGGAGCCCATACGGCTTGCGATGGAAACCTGATCACCATCAGCGATGCCGCGATCCTCTGCATCATGCGGATGGATTTCAAGGATATCCTCTTCATGCCAACGGCTGTTTTCCGTACGGCGGGTCTGCGCCCCCACATTGTACTGGCTAAGGATACGACCGGTGGTAAGCAGCAATGGATAGAAGCGGTTGCTGCGCTCAGATGTCGGTACATAATCGGTGATCATGAACTGCCCTTTGCCACCAGCAAAGCCATTCACATGCATGATAGGCGAGCCATCTGGATTGGCATCATTGACCGGCCATTGCAGGCTTTCACCGTTATCCAAACGCTGATGAGAAACACCCGCAAAGGACGGAGTAAGACGTGCAATTTCATCCATGATCTCAGCGGCATTGTTATAGCTCATGTCATAGCCCATGGCCTTGGCCAATCGGCAAACAGCTTCCCATTCTGAGAGTTCCGACTGCTCTTTCATCACTGGACGCACGCGGTTGATACGACGCTCCGCATTGGTGAAAGTGCCGTCTTTCTCAAGGAAGGAGGTTCCTGGCAGGAAGACATGAGCAAAAGCTGCAGTCTCATTAAGGAAGAGGTCCTGCACAATAAGAATGTCCAAAGCTTTCAGTGCTTCTTCCACGTGAGAAGTATTCGGATCAGATTGGGCGATGTCCTCACCTTGCACGAACATACCCTTATAGCTGCCATCAATGGCAGCAGCGAACATGTTCGGGATACGAAGGCCAGGTTCTGCGAGCAACTCGACGCCCCAGTCAGCCTCGAACAGAGCACGAGTTGCATCGTCAGCTACGTGGCGATAGCCAGGCAGCTCATGCGGAAAGGAGCCCATGTCGCAGGAGCCTTGCACGTTATTCTGACCACGCAGGGGGTTGATACCCACGCCCTCACGACCAAAATTGCCGGTTGCCATGGCGAGATTGGCCATAGCCATGACCATGGTGGAGCCTTGAGAATGCTCGGTCACACCAAGGCCGTAATAGATGGCGCCATTGCCACCAGTCGCATATAGGCGAGCAGCTTGACGGAGCTCTTGCGGATCAACACCGATGATTTCAGCGAGGCTTTCAGGACTGTTGCGCTCCTCAGAGGCGAATGCGCGCCAGCGTTCAAATTCAACTGGATCGCAACGTTCAGTCACAAAGTCTTCGTCGACGAGACCTTCGGTGACAACAACGTGGGCTAGGGCATTCATCACTGCCACATTGGTGCCAGGGCGGAGTTGGATATGATGATCTGCACGGATATGCGCGGATTTTACCAGATCGATGCGGCGTGGATCCACCACGATTGACTTGGCCCCTGCCCGCAGACGTTTCTTCATGCGGCTTCCAAATACCGGATGTGCATCGGTCGGGTTTGCTCCGATCAGGAGGATGACATCTGATTTATCAACGGAGGCAAAGGTTTGGGTGCCTGCGGAAGTACCAAGGGTGGTTTTCAGACCATAACCGGTCGGAGAGTGACAGACGCGGGCGCAGGTATCGACATTGTTCGTGCCAAAGGCTGCGCGGATCATCTTCTGGACCACATAGACTTCTTCATTGGTACAGCGTGAAGAGGTGATGCCGCCGATGGAGCCTTTGCCATGCTTTGCTTGTGTTGCTTTCAGGCGGTCTGCCGCAAATGCAATGGCTTCATTCCAACTCACCTTGCGCCATGGATCGGTATAGCTCTCACGGATCATAGGCTCAGTCTGACGATCCTTATGGGTAGCATAGCCAAAGGCAAAGCGGCCTTTGACACAGGAATGGCCTTCATTGGCCTTGCCATCCTTGTAAGGAACCATGCGGATCAGCTCGTCGCCTTGCATCTCTGCCTTGAAGGAACAGCCAACACCACAATAGGCGCATGTAGTAACAACGCTGCGGGATGGGGTGCCATGATCAGCTACAGCTTTCTCAACCAATGTTGCAGTCGGGCAGGCCTGAACACAAGCGCCACAAGAGACACAATCGGAAGAGAAGAAATCATCCATGCCAACGCCGGCAGAGACTTTACTATCGAAGCCACGGCCTTCGATGGTCAGAGCAAAGGTGCCTTGGGTCTCTTCACAAGCGCGTACGCAGCGGGAGCAAACGATACATTTGGAAGCGTCGAACTGGAAATAAGGGTTGGAGCCATCAATCGGCGCTTTGACTTCCTCTTCGAAATGGTTCTCACCTTTCATGCCATAACGCACTTCACGCAAGCCAACGGTGCCTGCGGTGTCTTGAAGTTCACAATCGCCATTGGTTGGACAGGTCAGGCAATCCAGAGGATGATCGGAGATATAAAGCTCCATAACGCCTTTGCGCAAACGCTCCAACCGGTTGTTCTGGGTCGTAACCTTCATGCCATCGCGCACAGGCGTCGTGCAAGAGGATGGTGTGCCACGCACGCCTTCAATCTCGACAAGACACATGCGGCAGGAACCCCATGCTTCCAGACTGTCGGTTGCACAAAGTTTTGGGATCGGACGTTCCACCTTGCTGGCGGCATGCATCACCGAACTACCTTCCGGCACGGTCACTTCGACATCATCAATCCAGAGGGTTATCGGTTTGCCAGCACCTTCGGGGGTGCCATGATCGGTCTCTTTAATCAAGCTCATGACGTCTCTCCTATTCGGCTGCTTCGGCTGGTTGGGACGGGGTGCGGTCGAAATCTTGCGGGAACAGACGCAATGCGGACAGAACCGGCATAGGTGTCAATCCACCCATGGCACAGAGGGAACCATCTGTCATGATTTCGCAGAGATCTTCAACCAGTGCGATATTATTGGCGACATTCTCGCCGCGTAAGATTTTCTCGACGGTCTCGCGGCCACGCACCGCGCCAACGCGGCACGGCGTACATTTGCCACAACTTTCAACCTGACAGAATTCAAACGCAAAGCGAGCCATATCGGCCATATCGACTGTGCTGTCGAAAACAGTGATGCCACCATGGCCGAGCATGGCCTGACTTTGGGCCAAGCTTTCATAATCCATTGGCAGATCAAGCATGTCCTCAGAGACATAAGCGCCCAATGGACCGCCAAGCTGAGCGGTGCGAAATGGCTTGCCGGAAAGGGTGCCACCACCAAAATCTTCTATCAATTCGCGGATGGTTACGCCGAAGGCTTTCTCAACCAAACCACCTTGTTTGATGTTACCAGCCAATTGGAAAGGCTGGGTGCCGGTCGAGCGCCCCATGCCATAGTTCTTGTAGAAGTCGGCTCCGTTGGCCAGAATGATGGGAACAGACGCAAGGGTCAGAATGTTGTTGACGATGGTCGGTTTGCCAAACAGGCCTACTATGGCCGGTATTGGCGGTTTGGAGCGCACGGTACCACGCTTGCCCTCGATGGAGTTGAGCATGGAGCTCTCTTCACCACAAATATAAGCACCTGCTCCTTTACGAATGGAAAGCGTAAAGCTCTTACCGCTGCCCTGAATATCGTTGCCCAGCCAATTGGCTCTTGTCAGGACATCAATGGCACGGTTCATCTTGGAGATGGCGTGAGGATATTCGGAGCGAATATAGACATAGCCTTTTGTTGCGCCCGTTGCGATACCTGCGATGATCATTCCTTCGATCAGGCAGAATGGATCACCTTCCATCAGCATGCGGTCGGCAAAGGTACCACTATCGCCTTCATCGGCGTTGGCACAGATATATTTCTGCTCGACAGATTGGTCGAGCACAGTCTTCCATTTGATGCCTGCGGGGAAACCAGCACCCCCGCGGCCTCTGAGACCGGATTCCGTTACCTCGGCACAAATGTCCGCAGGCATGAGGGCCAAAGCCTTTTTGAGCCCGGCCAGCCCACCATGTTGCTCATAAGCGTTCAGATCCAGCGGATCGGTCAATCCGACGCGAGCAAAGGTAAGGCGTTCTTGATTTTTGAAGTAAGGTATTTCTTCGGTCAGACCCAGACCAAGTGGATGGTCGCTACCAGCCTGCATGGCGTCAAACAGGCTATCGACAGCATCCAGTGTGACAGGAGCAAAGGCCAGGCGCCCCTTTTCCGTCTCAAGCTCTACCATCGGTTCCAGCCATAACATACCGCGAGAGCCATTCCGAACGATGATCAGATCCACATTACGCTCATTGCCCAATACAGCAAAACGCTCAGCAATTTCATCAGCACCGACTGAGAGAGCGGCAGCGTCATCCGGTATATAAAGGATCATGCTCATGACAGGCTCTCCTTCATGCTCTTGCTAATGGATGCATCAAGAGAGGCGTCACTTACACGCCCAAGCAGACGCTCGTTGACCATGGCAGAAGGACCAAGTGCGCAATTGCCGAGACAATAAACCGGCTCGATTGTGATGCCGGATACAGAGGTGCCGAAATCATCCATGCCATGCTTGGAGAGAATGCGATCAATCAATGCATTGGCCCCAACGGATTGACACGCTTCAGCTCGACACAATTTTACAACAACCTTACCTGCAGGTTTCGTACGGAAATCATGATAGAAGCTGACCACACCGTGAATCTCGGCTTTGCCAACATTCAGGATATCTGCAAGGACTGGCTGTAGTGCAGGGGATACAAGGCCGAACTCTTCCTGCATGGCATGCAAAATTTCCAGCAAATTTGCGGTGTCATTGCCGTATTCCGCGCAAATCATGCGCGTACGCGCTTCCCACTCGGCGTCAAGCGGGTCTGTATGTTCTGGGTTAGCCCCAATTGCGGGCATGGGTGGCGTCATGATCGGGTCCTCCAGGCATTCGGACTGCATGAGCAGGATGGTCTTTTCGAATGCAAATTGTCTGCCTGACGCATATAGTGGTCTTATCGCGTCAAAGCGTTGCTTTCATGGATGCCATGGATGGGAATGCATAGGCCAATTGTTATTGACTATCACCCTATAGAGGACATCTATCAAAGCCGGGCCTCAAGACGCATTATAGCGCAAATGAGCCATTCTTGCTTGCAAATTGGCGTGAGGGGAAGACGTGAACCCGAAGCAATTATCTCTCAACCTGCTGATTGAGAGGTAATTGGTGATGAACATGCTGAACGCATTGCAGTTTGACAGGACCTCTGATTAAGTTTGCAGTCTGATTTTATGCGTGTTGGGAAGAGACCTCCATTCCATGTCCGATATGATATTTTTTCTTTTATCCAAGACATTGGTTGTTGGCTTGCGGGTCGAGAGCTGGATCCTATTTGGTATGTTGGTGACCATATGGTTCAGTTATCGCAATCAGCGCCGCGCTTCGCTGGTAACGGGCCTTATTATCGCTGGTGCTGTCTTTGCATTCTCGCTTTTTCCGTTGGGGTACCCTTTCCTGCAAAGCTTGGAACGGCAATACCCGGCCTCTCCCTCTCTTTCTCAAGTTGATGGCGTGATTGTTCTTGGGGGTGGGGAGCTTTCTGCTCGCAGTGCCTATTGGAAACAGAGCCAAATGAGCGGCAGTGCTGAGCGTTTGATTTTTGGAGCCAGTTTGGCGCAACAGTTTCCAGAAGCAAAAATCGTCTTCTCAGGTGGTTCCTCTCGATTGAGAGACCAGTTGAATGAAGGACCCACTGAGGGACAAGTCGCACGAGATCTTCTATTACGCCTTGGAGTTTCTGCCGATCGACTGGTAATCGAAAGCAGAGCTCGCAATACCCATGAGAATGCGATTTTTCTCTATGATTTGGTCAAGCCCAAACCAGATGAAACCTGGGTCTTGGTGACGAGTGCTTTCCATATGTCCCGTTCCATGCGCAGTTTTGAACGCGCCGGATGGTCCAATGTCGTAGCCTATCCCGTCGATTATCAAACTGGTGCCTTTAGTGATGATATCGGTTGGGGGTTATCCGGGCATTTGGATGGGTTCAACACCGCCATCAGGGAATGGGTCGGACTTCTGGTTTATGATCTGACCGGAAGATAAGTCTGGTCCCGATCGCCACAATCGTGGATATGGCCATCGGGATGCTTCAAGCTGACACGGCACTCTAATAGCAGGCATGAATTTTGGCAGCGAGGTGTGATTGCCGACGGGGCTGTCACTATTTCATCGAGCTGATACCGAACATATTGCCTTCGCTATCTTGGCAGAGCGAGACGAAGCCGAACTCACCGATTGAAAATTTTGGTCTGACAACCTGTCCTCCCGCATCTCCCACGCGGGCTTCTTCCACCGCGCAGTCTTGTGCGGAAAAATAGACGATGGTTCCGCCAAATCCTGGCGAAGCATGTGGGGACTTGGTAAGTGCGCCACCGGCACCATAGACAGACATATCAGCTGGAAAGCTCATCATCTGATTTTCTCCGGTTGGATCGCCAATTGGTTCCAATTTGCAATCCAGGATGGTCTCGTAAAAGGTGACAGCTCGATCTAAATCCGAGACATAAATATCGAACCAACCGATTGCGTTCATTTTAGACATGGTCAACTCCACTTCATTGTTTCCGTTGCCCAAAATGTAATGTCTCAGTATTGACCCGTATTGTAGATATCAGACATCGAACTTTTTTGAATATTGCCCTGGCGTATATCCGGTAGCATTGCGAAAGGCATGGATGAAGTGAGACTGATCGGCATAGGACAGCGATGGCTCACCACGGATGGACTGCTGCAATCTGAGAACCTTCAGGAAATCATGGGGTGCAAAGCCAGTGGTGCGTTTCAATATTCGTTGCAGTTGACGCGTTGACAGATCTGATATCTCCGCCATATCGGCAACTGAGTGAATATCGTCAATATGCAGGAATATTCTCTCCGTTACCGGATTTTTGATTACCAAATTGTCCTTGACCAGTTGCTCCACAAAATCACAAAAGATGCTCTGCTGAACGTCAAAATTCTGACCGATAAGAGCCGCATTCAAGCTAATCAAGGGAAGTTCGCCTCGATAGGCGCTATCTACCAGACCGTAAGTGGCTTTAATGCTATCTTGCTGCCATACGCCGGGCAGAAATCGAATATTGACGAAGTGAAATTCTTTCTTGAGATTAAGTTCTTCGGAACTGGCTTTGAGTCTGGTTAATCCTGCGACTTCGACGTTGCGCTGATCAAAAATCAGATAGGTGCAGGCATCAGGTAAGGCATGAAACCGATAGTTATCCGTTAGCGGCGTGGTTGTTCGTAGCTCCAGAAAACGATGCACGATGCCTTTCAAATGCGCTGGTGGTTCAGCTTCTACAAACTGCACTGCTTCAACTGCACGTTCTTTGCTGTTGCCCTTTGGGTCGTACATTGCCTGGTTTCCCCATCGTGGAATCAAGTCTGATCTCCATCGGACTATCCTAAAGTAAATTCGGGTGTGAATGGACAGGAAAGCGAAAACTGCTGTTAGACGTTTGTGGTCAGCCGTTGCCATTGACCAGGAGAAATGCCGAAGGTTGATTTGAAGTGTCGGCTCATGTGGGGTTGGTCACTGAAACCCGCCATGATAGAGGCATTGACCAAGCTATTGCCCTTTTGAATTTCGGCACGAGCCAGATCAAGACGACGGAGCATTTGATAGCGATAGGGGCTGGTTCCAAGAGCTTTACGGAATTGGCGAGCAAGTGAAAATCGATCTTGGCCGGAAACCGTTTCCAGTTCATCTGATGTAACCGGACGTTCAAGGTTGGCTTCCAGATAGTCCTTTGCCCGTTTGATGGCCTTGAGATCAATCAGACTGCCGCTAGATCGTTTCACGGATTGGTCATTGGCGAGTAAACCGTCTGCCAGCAGCACGGCTATTTCATCCAGCGCAGTTGGTTCCAACTCGATGGCCATATCAGCAAATGCAGTCTGAATTGCGTGAAATAGCCGTGGATCTGTCAGAATGGCCTCTTTGACGAACGGAAGCGTTGATGCCCCATCTCCAAGTGCTGCACGGATCAGAGAGGGGTCAATATAGAGCATCTTATAGTGAAAGCCCTCATCAGAACCTGCACCACCATCGTGCACTTCGTCAGGATGTAACACCATCACGCGCCCGGCCGTGCTGGCAGTACGAGCTCCTCGATAGGAAAAACTTTGAATGCCATGAATGGTATAGCCAATGGAATAGGTGTCATGGCGATGGGGCGCATATGCGTCACCGGAAAAGAAAGCTTCAATGCGATGGATGCCCGGTTGGTATGGTGCAGCCTCGACCCAATCGCGTTTGCACGATCGTTCAAGACCGGGAGCAATGTCTTGTGCTTTCAATTCATCAGATGATGCCACGATCAAAACTGGTTGCCTCCCAATCATCAGGCTCGTACGTCAAGTGCCATCCATAGACCATATCAAATCAATAGCAGGGCATCTCGAACTCGCAATTCAAGAAAGCAGGATCATAAAGATGAAAGCAATCAACCTTTCAGAAAAGCTCTCTCATTTTTCATCCCATTGGGACCCTCATGTGGTGTCCGACTATAATGGCAATGACGTCATGGTCGTGAAATTCGTGGGAGAATATCCTTTCCACAAACATGAAACCACTGATGATTTCTTTCTGGTGCTCGAAGGTGAGATGCAGATGGATATAGAAGGAGAGCCTTCCCATACAGTCAAAGCGGGAGATTTGTTTGTCGTTCCCAAAGGGGTAGTGCACCGTCCGCGCGCTGAGAAAGAGGTGAAAGTGCTTTTGATTGAACCAAAAGGCGAGCCGAACTCGGGAGATTCTGATCGGGAACCAGCTCAGAAACCACGTATTTAGGAGAAGCATCAAAGGCAGGGAGAAGTCCCTGCCCTCATCTATTGTGTTGTGCTTACGGTTGCCATTCTGAAGCCGGCGAAAAGGAGTGCACCGCCAGCCAGTTTGTTTATGACACCCACGAACCAATCCTTGAAGCCGCCTCGGGCCAATCGGTCACCAAGAAACGCGTAACAAGTATAGGATGCCAGATCCAGTGCCAATGTGGTGATGCCCATGACAAGTAGCTGAGGCAGGATCGGAAAGCTTGTATCCATGAATTGTGGCAAGATGGCCGCAAAATAGAGCAAGGCTTTCGGATTGGCGAACTCAATTACAAACCCATGAGTGAATAGCTTGAGCGGGCCCGATTTCTGCTGATTGGCATTCAATTTGATCGCACCCGATGAGCTGAAGATTGCCATCAAACCTAGCCAGACCAGATAGGCAACACCGGTCCACTTGATCACTGAGAATAAAAGATTGGATGCAACAATGAGCGCTGCAATACCAGTGGCAGACAGGATAAAGTAAATCACATTGGCGGAGGCTATGCCTACGACACCAGCCATGGCCCGGCGTCCACCGTTGGCAGCTCCTTGTGAGGCCACTGCGATGGCGGCAGCTCCAGGAGTGAAGACGACGATCGTCGTTGTCAGGAAAAAAATCAAATAAGTATCAAGAGACATTTTTCAGCTCCTTTTGGAGAATTTTTGAGACAGATCTGGACTAGATATGGCTTGCTGTCATGCCATGGCGATAATCTCGATCTCTATCAGCCAATGGGGATCTAACGTTTGCAGCACAATTGCCGTCGTTGGAACATGGCGCTCACCGAGCGCTTTCAGACGGGCATTCTGGTTTTTCTCGGCATGAGCGGGATCCGTCAGGTAGCTTGTCACCCTCATGATGTTTTCCGTACTCATGTCAGCAGCAGCGAGGATTGTTCGAATATTGTTCCAGACAAGATCAAGCTGCTCATCCAGACTTTCCGGTGGTGTGCCATCTTGCAAGAGACCCATTGTGCCGCTGACCAATAACTGCCGTTTGACCCCGGATATCTCCAATGCATGAATATAGTCCTCGGTTGCAGGATAAATTCCGTCTGTAGGGTTGATTATTCTTTGTTGCATGATGAATATCCTTTCGTAATATAAATAGATATCGAAAATTTATTCGGCTCAATTGAAATTTGCCGAATGAAATTAAAAACAGAAGATATTCAGCCAAACGGACAAGGGAGCCCGGTAGTGGACGATTTTGATCGAAAAATATTAGGAGAAATGGTTGGTGATGCGCGGCAGACCTATGGCGATATCGGCAAATCTGTGGGTCTGTCGGCCCCGGCCGTGCATGAGCGGGTCAAGCGCTTGAAGGCTGCGGGAACCATAACTGGGACATCAGCTCAGGTCGATGCGCATGCGATCGGCAAGCCATTTCTGGCTTTTGTTCATGTCAATTCAAAAGGCTGGGGCAAAAGCGAACGGATGATGCGTTTGCGTGAATATCCGGAAGTCGAAGAGCTCCATTCCGTCACAGGTGATACTTGTGTAATCATGAAAGTCCGAACGGCTGATGCGCAGGCGATGGAGCAATTCCTTGCCCAGATCTATGCTCTGCCAGGAGTACAGGGTACCAAGAGTTATGTGGTGTTGAGCACCTATGTCGAACGCCCGGTTCAAGCAGAAGTAACCGAAGAATGGCCTGAGATTCCTCTGCCACCCGAATAGCTTGATCTGGAGAGTATCGATCGCCCTGGTTGCTGGTTCATAAGATCGATAGATAATGAGGGGTGTTCGCGACTGGTTGATATCCCTTGCGCAGTTTGGAATTCAGAAGGGCATCCAGAGCTTCCTGTGCGCTGGCCGTATCAGCAAAATGCATATTCAGCTGTTGTCCTAGTGTGCCAATGCGTCCGTAGCTGCGTTCCAGTGTGATCCCGCCGAAAAGATCATTGCTTAGATCAAGACAGTAGAAGCGTGCCATATTCTTTGATGAGTCACGACGGTGGAGCAGATAGGGTGTTTGGAGCGATATTTGGGTCATACCCCAATGTGCCGTGAGGAATTGGTGGCGTCCAATGAAAGATGGGAATCAATAAAGTCCCATTGATTCCCATTCTTGATCATTTGATTGGAGCAGCGATACCTACCCAGTTGCTTTGACAAGGGCCTCTTGCAAGTCCTTTATATCGGCGCTGTCTTTGGTGTCGTCGATGTTACGATCATCTTCCGAAGATTCAGCTTGCCAATCGATATCAGACTCTGCATCTGTCGGAGCGTTGACCAGCATGACCTGATTGCGCCCGGCTGATTTGGCCCGATAAAGTGCCTGATCGGCTGCTTTCATCAGCTCCTGAGGCATATCACCGTCACTTGGGAACATGGCAACACCAGCTGAAATGGTAACATTGGGTAAGGTCTTATCCCCATAATGCAGAACTATGTCTTCTATTTTTTTACGCAATTTCTCAATCCGGTCAAAGGCTTCTTCTTGTATTACATTATCGAGCAGAATGGTGAATTCTTCGCCGCCGATGCGGAATGCAATATCATTGCCATCAAACTCCTCCAGCAAGCATTCACCAACGGCTCGTAGGACTATATCACCTGCGTCATGGCCATGATTATCGTTGAATAGCTTGAAATGGTCGACATCGAACGAAGCAATGGAGAATGTCTGGCTTCTGCGACGAGATCGACCAATCTGATTGCGACAAGTATCGAAGAAATGGCGGCGATTAAAGAGGCCGGTCAACGGATCGCGAATGGATTGGTTACGCAGTTCATCGCGTAAGCGGACATTGGCGATGGCAAGGCTGAGCTGCTCTGCACAAGTCTGGGCAAGCTTTATTGATTGATCCAACAGCTTTTCGTCTTGCGAAGGGGTTCCAAGCCCAAGATGGAGCAATCCGATCGTATCACCATGAGCGACGATGGGAATACAGACATAGATTTCGTCATGGCTATGATGGTCATGCGAGCAGGCAAAATCTATCTCATCCCGGCCATGGATATATACCCGGCCACGGCGCAGACCCCAGCATTCATCTGGCAGCATTTCGGCCTGATGCTTGCCACCATTCCAGCTTGTCATCCCTTCCAGCACATCGCGTGAATTGGAATATACATAAATGGAGCCAGCCGCATCAGGCAACAATTTATGCAAGATTGAGGATGCAATCTCAAACAATTCATCCATTGATTTGGAGGCTTGCATCCATTCGCTTAATTGAGATAACAGGCGAACTTCGCGGTTGCGGCGCAACTCCTTGCGTAGGGCTGCCTGTTCTTTCTCACGCTGTACATCAGCCAATATACGGGTGCGTTTACGATATTGATAACTGTAAAGCAGTGCTGAACACACAGTGAATGTGAGGGTCAGAGATATGATCGCTCCCGCAATGAGCAGTCTGGTTTTATAAATGGAAATCTGATCTGTGATATCTCGATAGGCTTCCACAATCCCTTTGAGTTGGCTGCCTTGCATGACCGGGATATAGATGCGTGAAACGGTGCGGATATCTTCATTGGCGTATACTTCACCAACATGTTCCGCATCATAGCCTTCGATCTCGGATGTCTTGCGTTGCGCCAGTTTCTGAACACTTTTGCCACGTTTGAGTTTGGTCTGATAAAAGCTTTCGTTGCTGATATCATCTACCATCTCGGAACCAGTTGACCAAAAAGATTTGCCCTCGCGATTGAACAGGCTTACACGATATGCATCCGACGCCTGAACGAAATGCTTTATGGCTTCTTGTGAATGATTATCAAGATGGGTGAAATTGAAACCATAGCCACCAGCGCTTGTCTCAGTTCGATGGGTTTTATCATGATCATCATGTTGATGCGGCACTTCGTTGTGCTCGGCTTCTTCCAACAAACTCAGAACGCGCACTTGCCACAGACCTGCACGCCGCTCTGTTTCGGCAATGACCAGTTTTTCCGCCAAATAACCGGGTGCGAAATACAGGCTCGACCCGATGATTGTGAAATAAATTCCAAGTGCCGAGGCTGTCAGTAGCCGAAATACCCATTGTCTGGTCATAACATCTTGCCCTTTGTCTCGCCCCGTTGGTCCCAATCTGGCATTTGGAACATAAGGATGGAGTTCTATCGTTGGGCTGAGTGTGGAACGGTGATACTGTCATAACTTTAATATCCGCGATTTTCTTAGAGCTATGGTTGCTGAAAGGTAAAGCGACCTGGAAATGAAAATTGAATCTGCTTCTGATAGGCGATCCTGGTTCTGTTTGAGACTGGATGATCGGGTCAAAGCGAGTCGCGGCAATGATTCATTCAGACTTGTTACGGGATGAGGCTTTGTGCATCTAACTCGATTTAACGTCTTTGATCAGCCATGCGACAAGAAAAAACGCCGCAGAAACGCTTTCGATTTTGTGTGTATCTCCCATGCTTGTTCCTTTTGTGATGATGATCATGGTCAATAACGTGAGTGACAGTGTTTGTTTTGTTTGAATGACGCAATTGGCCTGGAAATGAAGCTTGAAAAAGTCCGACTTGCTGGCGATCCAATTGACATATAACCCAATTCCAAGATCAGCTTGGTGATCCGTCATTTGAAATTTGGATCATTTGCGTAAGGGCAAACTCATGGTCCATTGCCCTTACCGCGTTGTCTGTAAAGGTTTTAACGGTGTGGTTTGCGATGTTTCCAACCCCGAATCGCAGAAACCTGCCACTCTGTGTTAAGGCTTTGTTAACCAAAAAGAGCTGGACAGAATCGAAAAATACAGACAATAAGAATTATGACGCTTTTGTTCGTCAAATCCGACATTATTCGTCGCGGTATAAAAAATCGATATGGGGTCCGTTTTGCAAAATCAAGCTTTTCAAGGTCGGCCATCTGAACAGGTAGGGCATTATGCCAGCCTTTTGTCAGGTCAGCTGAATGCGCTACGCGAGCGGATGTATCCGCCCCAGGCGCAAAAAAGCCTTCGCAAATTTACCGCACCGGAATCCGCCCGACTATTGGGCATTGCGGAGAGCACCATCCGTCAGATGTCGCTTGATGGTGAAGGACCGGATCCAGAGCGCCTTTCCAATGGCCGCCGGATTTACTCTTTGTCTGAAATTAATCAATTGCGGGCTCTTCTGGCCAATAAACGCCCTGCGGAGTCCTTGAAATTTCAACCCAATCGTCAGCAAGGCGAAGGCTTGCAGGTTCTTGCTGTTTCCAACTTCAAGGGTGGTTCTGCCAAAACGACCACGAGCGTTCATTTGGCACACTTTCTTGCTCTTCAAGGATATAGAGTTCTTGCGATTGACCTCGATCCACAGGCTTCCATGAGTGCAATGTTTGGTGCACAGCCAGAGCTTGATGTCGCAAGCAATGAAACGCTCTGGTCTGCCATTCGCTACGACGAAGAACGCCGTCCTTTGAAAGAGGTTATTCGCAAAACCTATTTCGACGGACTGGATCTGGTTCCTGGCAATCTGGAGCTTATGGAGTTTGAACATGCCACCCCTCAGGCCATCGCGTCCGGCCAGGCGCGAGGGGATGGGGTTTTCTTCCGCCGGATTGCCGCTGCGTTGCAGGAGGTGGAGGCTGATTATGACGTGGTTATCTTCGATACCCCTCCCCAACTTGGTTATCTTACACTAGGTGCCCTGTTTGCTTCCACCGGTCTGTTGATCACTGTCCATCCGGCGATGCTGGATGTTGCATCGATGAACCAGTTTCTCCTGATGATGAGTGACATCATGAGTGTGATTGAGGAAGCCGGTGGCCATATGGATATGAGTTTCCTTCGTTTTCTCATCACCCGTCACAATCCCAATGATGCACCACAGCAACAAGTGGTGGGCTTGCTACGCATGCTATTTGGTGAGGCGGTGCTCAATAGTACAGTCTATGAGACAACCGCAGTTGCCAATGCCGGGCTCGACAAACGCAGTTTGTACGAAATCGAAGCCAATTCCATGGGTCGCGATACCTACAAGCGGGCCATAGAAAGTATGGATGGCGTCAATCATGAGGTTCTGAACCTGATCAAGGATTGTTGGGGGCGTGCACAATGAGCAAGAAAACTTCCCGAACGCAAATGTTTGGCTCTTTGGTCAGTTCCCTGGCCGAGACCGTAGAGGCAGAGAAAGCTGAGCAAGGAGGAAAGGTTGCGCCCTCTCCTTTGGCCAGTCGTGTTGGTTCAGGTGTTGTTGCCGCGACCAAGGATACCCTGGTTGCCGAGTTGCGTGATGAGCGGGATCGCCTTAAGGAGCAACTGAACGCCAAGGATGCGTTGGACGTGATTGAGCTGGATCCAGCACTGATTGATCCCTCCCCCTTCCCTGATCGCCTGAATGATGAAGCGAGCGAGGGAGCGATTGAAGAGCTTCGTCGTTCCATCGAACAACGTGGACAGGAATTGCCCATATTGGTGCGTTCTCATCCCGATGTAGAAGGTCGTTATCAAGTTGCCTATGGTCATCGACGTTTGGCGGCGATCAAGGGATTGCAGGGCAAACGGATCAAGGCAATAATTCGCGATCTTGCTGATACGGATCTGTTACAGGCGCAAGGGATAGAGAATTCTGCCCGGCAGAATTTGAGCTATATCGAGCGTGTCTTGTTTGCGGCCCATATTCGAAATTTGTGCCGCAATTCCGGAGAAGAAGTTGCTCGTGTGAAAATGGCTCTGTCCATTACTGACGCCGAAGCCTCCTATCTGAAACGGATTCATCAAAATGTGCCTGGACGGCTGATCCGGGCTATTGGTCCTGCACCGAAGATTGGGCGACCGCGTTGGATGAAGCTTGCAGATTTCACCAAAGATGAAATCTGGGTCAATTTAGGGGAGCAGCTGATTCAGGAAGCAGGCTTTTCTGTTCAAACCGACTCGGATAGTCGATTCCAATATGTGCTGAACGGTCTGCAGAGAGCAGAAAAAGAACAACAGAACGATACGAACAAGAAAAAATCCGCGCAGCCGGATCCAACGCCAATTCGGTATGATGATCAGCTGTTGGGACATTTTGTTCCAGGGGTAAAGAAATCGGAGCTGAGTTTGAGCGAACGAGCTTTTGCTGAATATGTTGCCGATCAGTTGCCCAAGCTTTATGAGGCTTATAAAAGCCGGTAAGCGTATCTCATCACTTTTGTTGCGCGTAGGATGGGAAACATGAATTTGAATTGAAACTCAAATCTAAGGAGACAGCGCAAAGAAAAAGGCTCCCAAGCAGCGTAACACCACCCAGAAGCCCTGTATCTTTTAGCACTTTATACAGAATCAGCTTCTCCCAAAAATGTCAAGTTCTGACGCGCTGTTTGCGTGAACAATTTTTCTTTGCCTTGAGAAAGGCAAAGGCATGAACTTTTTATTGTCTGCTCCCTTCGGGGGGAGCGGTCTGTCGACCGAAATGGTTGACGGACAGCGGATTTCTGCGTCTTGTGATCAGGATCTGACAAAAGATAAATGGCAAATCCTGCGCGATCTGACCGATTGCAAGCACCTGTTCGGGCTTTCGGATCGCGCTCTTATGGTGCTGTCAGCATTGTTATCTTTCCACAAGGAAGTAAAACTGGACGCACAGGACAGCCTGGTTGTTTTCCCTTCCAATAAGAAGCTGAGTGAACGGGCTCATGGCATGGCAGAGCCAACTTTGCGACGTCATCTGGCTGCTCTCGTGAAAGCTGGAATGATCGTGCGTCAGGATAGTCCCAATGGCAAACGTTATGCCAGGGCCGACCAGGATGGATCTATCTTGCGAGCCTTTGGGTTTGATTTGCGTGTATTGCTTGCTCGTTCCATGGAGTTGGAAGATGCAGCAGCGCAGGTACGGCGAGAAAAGGCACTTAAGAAAGATCTGCGTGAGGAAGTTGTCCTGACAAGAAGATCGATTTCCAAATGCCTTGAATTTGCCCTTGAGAGAGGCGCTGCGGGACCATGGCTGGATCTTGTAGAAACCTTTGCGTCATTGAATATGCCGATTGCGCGGCGCATAGAACTCGAAGAGTTAAAGGAGTTGCACAGGCAAGTTCTCAATTTCAATGAAGACGTGCATAACCTTCTGGAAAAGATGGTTTTTTCACAAAAAACGAGCGGCAATGAGTCGCATAATGAGCGACACAAACAAGATTCAAACCATAAAACTAATATTGATTCTGAAATTGGCTTTCCAAAGAAAGACCATGAAGCAAATTATAAGCGTCTATCTGACCTTGAGATGGATTTCGAAGCCACTCCAATGCAAAAATCAAAGTGGTTTGAGGAAACAGAGCATAGTTATCAAACTGACCCACCTGCCCTATTGGAGGAGGAAGCAAAAAGATCTATTTCGCAAGATCTGGATCTTAGCGCTGTGTTGATGGCATGCCCGGATATAGCCTTTTGTAACACAAGTGGCGTTGGAAGTTGGGCTGATTTGATTGAAGCAGCTGAGAACACCCGATCAATGATGGGGATTAGTCTCTCGGCATGGCAAGACGCCAAACAATCTCTGGGTGCTTTGTCTGCATCTGTGACAATAGCGGCCATGTTGCAAAGAAGCTCGGAAATTCGTTCGCCCGGGGGTTATTTACGGTCATTGGTGGCTCGAAACGGATTTACGCCGAAGCCTATGATTAACAGTTTATTAAGAGCGAATTTGAGTGATCATGCTCATTAATTGCTTTTGAGTGACCATTGGCAAAGTTCAATAGCCGTTGTGCTGGTTGCAGGTGGGTAGAAATTTCCGATGAAACGCGACATGACGATGTGTGGTTTTAACAGGTGTTAAAACCAGGAGAATGACGAGAATATGAGTGAAGATGTTCTTTTATTTGGGAAGCGGATGCTATGCCCCTACCCTGCTCAATGATGAGATGAGAAATTTGGAAATTGCCATGACGAACCTGTATTCTGTGTCTTGCTTCTTTAAGATGCTTCGGAGCCTGAGGTGTTCAGCGTATGTAACGGCCTAAAGCGAGTTCGATAAATAATCATGGGTGATGTCGAGTGAAAATGCGAATCTGAGCAATTGTCATCATTCGTTGAAACAGGAAATTACTCGCAGTCTTGTTATGTGATTTATAGATGGCTGACCAACAAGGAGAGCAAGTCATGTCCATCTATATGATTGAGGAAGATCGGTGTGTGTTTGAGGTTTTCTGTTTCTGTATTTTCCTTGCCTGTCGCGGCGCAGGGGATTGATATAGCTGGTTTCTAAAAGTCGTTGATTATTTCTGCATACCCAATATCGCTTGGGAGCTGGGGTAACTCAGTCCTGCTAACCAGATTTGGATCTGGAAATGCTTTGTTAGGCTGAATTCCGTTGGCGTTTAAGATTTGTTTTAATGTCTTTGGTTGTCGAGATGCATGTGGCCTTTCTATGTTTGGTGAAAGTTGCCAAAGAGAAGAAAAAGAACGATTTTATCAGCTGCTATATATTTTGATCGAGGGGCAGTCGATAGTGGGATGGATCTGTTTCGTTATCTTTTGCGCAGGTGCTTACTGCTAAAAGTGCTCTATGTGGTCGAAGGCAGATCTTGGTGAGAAAATTCTTCAAAATTCAGTTTTGGCACGGAGCGCGGCCTAAGCTTATATGACCAAGCGTAAATCCTCGGATATCCGTTGTTGTGATTCCCCTCCCCTCTGCGTTCTGACTGGGGGAATATTCTATGAATGCTTGCGTCTTCCCGTATTGATTTGATGCTGAAATTTATGAATTTTATCATTGATGGCATGTCTTCCCTGAAGGGGATGAAACGCTGTTCAAGTGATGTCGTTTTGCCTGGTTTGTTTGCCACGACTTGGAACAAGAAGAATTGTTTGGTAAGAATTAGGCTGAACAATTGAGGAAATGAAGTTTGGCATCCCTGTCGTTACTCGAGGGTTTAAGCCTTACAATCATTGTCAATGATCTTTATGGCAGAGACTATATTTTCAGGTCCGTCTTTTTTAGGCTGCCATCATTTGATTTTAACAGCTGTTAAAATCAAATGATGGCGAACCGCTGGAAAGCGGCGACCATGTCATCAGCAAGCGAATTGACTATTGAGAGCCTTCGCAACCTCCATTGAAGAAATGCTCACTCCAAGCTGCTTACATCTTGTCGATTTAGCCTCTTTCTTCGAGGTCGATGCGAGCAGGGGAGGGTATATTCCGACTTCTCTGGCACATGGAAAAATGAAGATCCATGGTGATAGCGTCGGCAGGTATCGTTATAATCGTCGGTGCAAAAACAGATAAAATTGAATTTGGGATTTTATTTCCTGATGCTGATCCAGAGAGGCGTCATCTATTTAATTGATGTGGTATCAGGAAAATCTTCAGTTTGATGGGAATATGTACGGTTGGATCAATCTGCGTCAAAGTCTTGTGTTGTAGCATTGTGTCCGTGAGGATTGAGTGGAGTGGTGATGAGTATCCTTTATGCCATTTCCTCACTTTTTGAGGGAAATTCGTTGTACGTAGAATCTCGCTGAGAAAGGTTGCTGACTTGGTGGCATGACAGGCAGCCAGCATGCTTGATTATAGGTCCGTGTCCACGTTTTGAATGAAATCTATGCAGAGAAAATCAATTGGGAATTGTCATCAGCGTGGAGGATCTTGTCTGAATAACAGCATAAATGCGGTCGTATTTCGATCCTCCAAATCCTGAGGTCTAGGTTATTGCTGATGAATTATCAGGGAGGACGTCTACTGTCGCAAAGATTTATATCAATTAACCATTTGATAACCATAAGAAAAAACCGCTCTACCATCTGATAGGGCAGTTTTTCTTGTTTGGGTTTGATTGGATCCTCTCATTATGCACCCCAAGTATCACGGAGCTTGTATCCACTTGGCCATGGATCGGACGGGTCCAGCATATGCTGATGAATGCCGGTCACCCAGCCGCGTCCTGAGATTTGCGGGATGATTGCCGTACGATCAGCAAGGGCATGTTCAGATACTATTTTGCCGCTGAACTGAGAGCCAATGATGGAAGTTGCGATAAAGGTTTCACCAACTTTCATCAAACCGCGTTTGTGGAGCAGTGCCATGCGTGCAGAGACAGCGGTTCCGGTTGGTGAACGATCTACCTTGCCTGGCTGAATTGCCACCGCAGATCGGGCGGTATAGCCACCATCGACCTTTTCAAGCGGGCCGGCAAACAAGCAAAAGGAAATATGCTTCCAATCAGGATTTTCCGGGTGATGGAAGCCGATTTGCTCATTTGCGGCATTCGTGATTTTAACGCCAAAACGGGCGATATCACCAGCTTCCTCTTCCTTGATGTCGAAGCCAAGGGCTTGTGCGTCCACTACGACAAAGCTGTCGCCACCATAGGCAGTATCAATCTTGATGGTCCCGAGGCCTTCGACTTCCAGATTGACGTCCAGCTCACCGGCGAAACTTGGCAGATTCTGTACGGTGATACGTTCTGCCTTGCCATTGGTGCAATCCGCTTTCACATGTACCAAACCGCCGGGAGCTTCCAGAATCAGCTCGGTGACAGGCTCTTGCATCGGGATGATACCACCGTCCAGCAACACGGTAGAGACGCAAATGGAGTTGGAACCGGACATTGGAGGCGTGTCTTCAGGTTCCATGATGATGAAGGCTGCGTCTGCTTCTGGGTGTTTGGGCGGAACCAGCAGGTTCACGTGGCGAAAGACACCGCCACGCGGCTCATTGAGCACAAAATTGCGTAAGGTCTGATCCTTGGCAATGAACTTGCGCATTTCCCAGAGCGTGTCGCCAGGAGGAGGGGCCACTCCGCCAACGATGACGTCTCCGACTTCTCCTTCTGCATGGCAGGAGATCACATGGACAGTTTTACTACTCCGCATAATGCGCCTCTTTGCTTCAGTTCCCGTTGTGAATTGGGAGGATCTAAAAGCGATCCGGATTGAAAGGAGCCAGTGACAGGGGAGCTGGCTTGTTGCAAACCAATGACGCCACCAATTCTGCTGTACCCGCTGCTTGTGTAAGGCCCAGATGGCCATGGCCAAAGGCATAGATGATATTGTTCGCCTTGCTGGAGGTTCCAATCACAGGCAGGCTATCGGGCATCGAGGGGCGGAACCCCATCCACTGCTTGCCATTATCGGTGTTCAGTGAAGGCAGGAATTTCTTGGCTTTGTTCAGTAAAATTTCCGAGCGTTTATAGTTCGGAGGAAGCTTCAGACCACCAAGTTCTGCTGCGCCACCTACGCGCACACCAGCATTGATGCGGCTAACCACAAAGCCGTGATTGGTGAAGGTCAAATGCGTACGCAGATCAAAAGCGCCTTCGGGCAGGGTGGTGTTATAGCCGCGCTCTGTCTCAAGGGGGATCCTGTCTCCTACCATGGCTGCCAATTGGTGCGACCAGGCGCCTGAAGCAACGATGACTTTTTTCGCTCTATAAGTGGTTTGATCTGTTGTGATCTCCACAATCTCGCCAGATTGTTTGAGATTACGCACTTCTTCGGTGATCAATTTTCCACCATTTGTCAGGTATTGCTCCGCCAGATAATGCGTCCAACGTTCCGGGCAGCAGACATTGATCCAGTCCGGGGTAAAGCCAGCATGGGTGAAGCGAGGATCGATACCCGGTTGGATCTCGGCAATGGCCTCATTGCTGGTGAGCAAGTCGAAGCGTATGTCATGCTGTTTGCGGATTTCCCAAGAAGGAAGCGAGGCTTCGAACTCCTTCTGTCCTTCATAGAGCTGCATCTGCCCCTCGCGCTGGAACATCGCTTCGCCTCTAACAGCGTCTATTTGGCGCTCCAAAGCCGCTCGAGAATGATTGTTCAAGGATGCTTGCGCCTCCATAGCCCCTTGATACCTATCCTTCCAGCTGGCCCTCCAGAAGCGCAACATCCACGGGGTGATTTTCAGGGCATAGGACGGGGGAATGAAGAGGGGGCCCAGAGGGTCCAGAAGCCATTTCGGGGCCTTCTTCATGATACCTGGTGTTGCCAAGGGCACGATATCGGTGAAGGCATAGGCACCGGCATTGCCTTTCGAGGCTTCTGCGGCAATGCCCTTGCGGTCCAGAAGTGTCACCTGGAACCCATTTCGGCTTAGTTCCAGCGCAGTAGAGACGCCAATGATGCCACCACCAATGACGATGATCTCTGAAGGGTCGTGTTGCATGGCTGATCCTTTACTTGAATATTTGCTGACGCGAGTTCTTATCCGAAACGTGCTGCAACTTTTCGCAGAACGCGCGCTATTGCCGTGCTTGCGCCTGATATCCGCCCGATATCGGTATGTAAGAAGCGAATGCGGAAGAAGGAGCGATCGGCTCCGGGGACCATGCTCCCGCATTCGCTGTGTGGCCCGGATTTGCGGGGTCCGAGCCAGGGAGGTTCGTTGACTAGTCTGCCTGAATGCCCTTGGCATAAGGATCGTTTGGATCAAACAGAAGTGTAGCCTCTGCTGTGACATAGGCTTTGCCTGTCACTGTTGGGATGACACCACCGTCGCGGCCAGGTGTGTAGCTTAGCTGATAGGTGCTATCGATTATGCTTTCCTGAACCCAGAGCTCATCCGCTGCCAGTTTGCCATCTTCTGCAAGACACGCGACTTTGGCGGATGTACCGGTGCCACAGGGAGAGCGGTCATAGGCCCCGCCTGGGCAGAGCACAAAGTTACGTCCGTGATTGCCAGCATGCTTTGCTGGACCGGTCAGCTCGATATGATCGATCTCACCACCATCCTTGCCGGTGATGCCATTGGCAACAAGAGCAGAACGGATCTGGTTGGAAATACGGGTCAGCTCGACGATATTTCCGAAATCCAGTGGCAAAGGGCTGTCCTTTGTCAGGAAAAACCAGTTACCACCCCATGCAACATCACCAGTGATTTTGCCGATAGCTTCGACATCAAGCTCCACGTCTTTGAGGTGCCGATAGCTCTCTACATTGACAACAGAGGCTTCGTTCATGTCGTGCAGATCTACACTCACCACACCCACCGGGGTTTCGATCTTGTGATGGCCGGGCTTGATCCGCCCCATATGGGCCAGTGTGATGGCAAGGCCAATGGTGGCGTGACCGCACATGCCCAGATTACCCGCTGGGTTGAAATAAATCACGCCGGTCACGCAGTCAGGATCAGAGGGTGGAACGAGCAAAGCCCCGACGACGGCATCATGGCCGCGGGGCTCCAGCAAAACAGCTTTGCAGAAATCACTATGCTCTTTTTCAAGGCGCACAGCGCGTTCAGCCAGCGGCCCATCCCCAAGGGATGGACCACCTTCAATGATGGTGCGGGTGGGTTCACCTGCGGTATGGGTATCGATTACGCGCATAGAGCTTTTACATCCGCCTGTTGGCTCCAGTCCTGATACCAGTCCTTGAACAGATTATACTGCTGTTCAATATAATTGCGCTGGGCATCTGTTAGAACATCGCTTTCGTTGAAATGAAGCGTATATTCGGTATCGCCGTTCAGAACCATCAGATGCTTGTAGAAGAGCACCAGATCCGGGCCTTCGTCAAAGGAAGAGAGAACGCCGAGGGCTTCTTCCAGCTCTTTGGCTTTTACACGAGCATTGGCATTGCCAGCAGCAGCTTTCTGGGACAGATCGACCAGATGCAGGACTTCTTTTGGCAGGGCATTGCCGATACCGGTGATGGCGCCGGTTGCACCGCAATTGACATAGCCATGATATACGGTGGTATCAACACCGATCATCAGGGTGACATTTTCGTCCTGAGAGGTGATGTTTTCAGCCGCGTAGCGCAGATCTTCCGCACCGCCAAACTCTTTGAAGCCGATCAGATTTGGATAATCTTTGCGTAGATCGAAGAAGAGATCGGCACGGGTCGCAAAACCATAATATGGGCTGTTATAGATGACAGCTGGCAGATCGGGTGCTGCCCCGAGAATGGCAGAGAAATGGTTGCGCTGGGCGGTAGCTGAGATGCCGCGAGACAGAACGCGTGGGATCACCATCAGGCCAGCTGCGCCTACTTTCTGAGCGTGCGTTGCGTGCGCAACGGCCAGCTTGCTGTTTACCGCACCGGTGCCGACAATGGTAGGAACGCCGGCTTTTACCAGAGCTTCCACACCCTGCATACGCTCTTCATCAGTAATAAGCGGCCAATCACCCATGGATCCGCAATAGACAACGCCCGACATACCTGTAGCGATCAGCTCTTTGCCTTTGCGTACCAAAGCATCAAAATCCGGGGTCCGGTCTTCCTTGCAAGGGGTCATCAGGGCCGGGATGGTACCGGTAAAAATGCTCATATCCATGTCAGTCTCCTTTGCCAAATTGGCATCTTGGCTCTTGGAACGTAACGCATCTGAGGGTTTTGTCCGTTTCCGACTTGACGTCAGTATGATGCGGCTTGTTCAATCACATATGTATACAGTACGTTTTGCGCCGTTGTAGGGGAGGGCGTTACCGAACCGTTCAGGTATAATCAATGTTATATTGCATATTGGATCCAATTTTCAATGCTAAAATTCCCTTCTTTTCGAAACTGGTCAGTTTGCCTATTGCTTATAAACAAAGAAGGACCCCGCCATGAAGCTGACTCCCGTTGATATCTCCAAAACCGCGTCTGCATCGGAAATCGTGTTCGATGCGTTGAAAAAAGCTATTATTGAGGGGGAGCTTGAAATTGGAACCCAGCTGAAACAGGACGAAATTGCTCGCCTTTTCAACACCAGTCGTATTCCTGTCCGGGAAGCAATCTCACGCTTGGAGCAGCAGGGGCTTGTGAAGTCGCAGCGCTATAAAGGGGCTGTGGTGTCTGGTTTGTCTGTTGAAGAAGCGGAGGAAATCTTTCAATTTCGCATGTTGCTTGAGCCAGAAGTGATGCGCCATGCGGTACCGAAAATGTCCGCCAGTGTACTCAAGCAAGCGCAATTTTATTATGAGGAATTCTCCAAATCCAAGGATCCCATGGAGTGGGGCGATTTGAACCGCAAATTCCACTCCACACTCTATGATGCCTGTGCGCTACAATATCATTTGGGAGCGATTGATCATGCCATGGATCAGATTGACCGTTATTTGCGGGCGCAGCTTGTTTTGAGTGATGGTATCGAGAGAGCGAATATCGAGCATAATGCGATCCTGCAGGCCTGCAAAGACAGGGATGCTGATTTGGCGGCCAAACTGACCTATGAGCATATCAACGGAGCTAAGGATTCTTTGCTGGTTCATATCGCCAAGGCATAAGTATTCCGGCGAATGATCTCATAAAAAAGCCCACGAAGTGGATGAGAATTCATTCAACCATCGTGGGCTTTTTTACTCTTGCAACAGAGCGGCCTGCTCTTTTGAGAGATATCCATTGAGAAAACATTGTTTTGTGGCGCCCTGTATAACCGCGTTGATAGTCAACACAGAGGCTATGCCCAAACCAACGGTTATGAATGCGAAATACCCGATTGCAGATTTGGATGACGCAAAGATAGCCGCATTTCCCTGTAAAAGGCCTCAGGGGCAGATGGACAATATTCTTTATTGATCGCTATATAGGCTCCCCTCCAAAAAATGAGAACGAACAATGCTGCAAGACAGCCCTGCATTTCTCGAATGACTGATGAGGAAGTGGGTCATGTGATTTGTGATCGATCAGTTCTTTCCATCAGATCATCAGACCATGCCAAACCAAAAGCATCTCTGTTTCACGCGTTTTTGGAAAGCACATAGAGATCGCGAACGCCTCCAACTGAGAAAAGAAGACCATAGTCTCCATTGATATGAAGAGAATGAGCGAGGTGATGTCTGAATCAAAATGTTTTTATCGCCCAGATATGGACGAAACCCGAAACCCACCAGAAATTCGCTATTTCAGAGCTAGTTAAAAAGATAGCACTAGATTTCCACTCGGAAGTCGCAATTTGCTACACCTATTTTATCCCGCTTACTCTGCAATTATCCTACTGAGGAATATCACAGTATTTAATATTGATAAGAGTTACTTATCATTAATTATAAGACTCTGTTAACCATGTTCAAGTGATGATAGCTAAGTGATTTATAATTATTATTAATGTATTTTTTTGTTTTATTTCAATTGAATATTATCTGTCGGTTCTTGGTGGAGTTGGATTGTAGGCGGAGTGATAGGCATGTGAAAAGCAACAACAAATGATCCTTCACATTTGGAGCAACAATATATGGGATAGCCGGCTCAGAACGTCTCGATGTTATTTTCGTGGTTTCGGTTAGTGCACTTTGAAATGTGCCTGCCCCTTATAACCGTTCATTCATCGAGCGTAGATTGACCTTGTTGTCTTGAAGTGAATCCATGTTTTGGGTGAGGTCACCTAAACACGCCATGTGAACTCAGAAGAAGAGGCAGATATGGGGCATGGCTATCGAATGAAAATGGATCCAATTGTTTTGAATGCCAGTATTGTTTATCAGGAACCAATATTCACAGCTTGTTAACATATTTGAAATTGACGTATTAATGTGAGTTGTAAATTTTTGTTTAAAACTTTTTGATTGTATGTGTCTGAAAATATTACCTTTTGAAGTTTCAAAGGTAGGCGTGATTTTTATAGTGCATTTTTCCAGTCACTGATGATCCGGAGAACTGGTAGAATAAATATTGACATCAACCTATGGTATTTATAGAAGTTCCAGCGGGGGTGCGCATTGTATTTCGAGTAAGCCAATGCGTTTGATATCTATACGAAATTATTTTTCTTCATGGAAAGTATTGCCTGATGGGCTCGTTCCAATCGGAGATTTTTCTTTTTCTTTTTCTTTTTCTTTTTTATCCGATAAATCCAACAAAGCAGATCGTTTATATTTCATTCAGAAGGCGCTTTCTAGCTCTTGTAAACAAAGCCAGGAAGTTCTGCAGAGGCTCCGCGATTTAAAGCGGAGCTATGTGCTATTTGGCGACCGGAGATGGTCTCCTGCGTTTCTGGGATTGCTTGTTGGTCTACTGGTTATGTCTTCTACCTCTGTTCGAGCTGATGTTGCTTCAGCAATCAAAACGCTGGAAAGCGGCGATGTTTCAGGGTCTGTGAAGGAATTTCAAGCTGCCTTTGAAGCTGGTGACCCTGATGGTGCTTTTTATATTGGTCGCTTGTTTGAAATGGGGTTGGGAACAGACAAGGATATGCGACGTGCGGCTCAACTCTATGCTGCAGCTGCATCCAAACAAAGTGCGAAGGCACAAAATCGTCTTGGATTGATGCATCTGAACGGAGAGTTCGTTCTGCAGGATTATCAACGGGCAGCAGAACTGATCTGTGCATCAGCCGATGCAGGGGATGCCAATGGCCAGTTCAATTGTGGTCTGTTGTATCAAGATGGCAAGGGCGTTTCCCGTGATCTGTCCAAAGCAGTTTCCTATTGGGATCGCGCCGCTGAGCAGAATAATGTTGCTGCTATGAATTTCCTTGGTCAGGCGTATTTGTCCGGAAAAGGTGTGAAGCAGGATCCTGCAAAAGCCGTTACTTATTTCAGCAAAACGGCTGCAGCTGGAAATCCGATGGGATTGTATGAGCTGGCAAAGGCCTATCAGACCGGGGCGGGCCTTCCAAAAGATCTGGTGCTTGCTCATGCCTATGCCAATCTCGCGGCTATCCGCAGCATGGAAGGTGCTGCAGACTTGCGGAACAATCTGGAAAAACAATTGAAAGCTGATGAGCTTGTAAAAGCCCAGGAATTTGCCCGAACCTGGAAAGCCGTCCCGCTTGACGGCAACGGATAATATTCCAGCTTCACAAGGACAATCAGATGATCAGTTTTCGGCAAGCAATGGTTGCCGTTGTCGCGACCACTTTGACTTTTTTCAACCAGGCACACGCTTCCGGTTCGCCCTCTTTGCCAACAGCGGAAGACAAAAATGATCAGGTCAGGATAGATCATTTTGAAGATTGGAGGGTGGTTTGCCCCGATGCAGAAAAGGCGCGCACTGCTGAAGCAGGGCAGGGTTGCCAGATGCTTCAGTCCGCTTCGATCAAGAATGACAAAGCCGATGAAAAACAGAAGAACCTCTTCCTGCTGACGATTTCAAGAAGTCGGGGAAAGAAGGGAGACAGCTTCGCCGTCATTACCGTTCCTGTTGGGGTTTATCTTGCTCCGGGTATCCAGATTTTGGTGGATCGCAGAAGGCCTTTCAAAGTGCTTTACGAGATATGCGGCGCCACTGCCTGTCATGCGGGGTTCAAGCTCTCCGGACATGCCTTGCATGCTTTCAAGCGCGGGAATTTGGCAAAATTCCGGGTTTGGATTGGTAAGGATCGTGTTGTCGATTTTCCTGTTTCTCTCAAAGGTTTCACCAGGGCCTTTACTCATTTCAGATCGGAGACTTCAAGGTAATGCGTATATTCTCTTCGACTTTAAAGCTCGTATTGATGGGTCTGATACTTGTGCCGGTTTCGGCCATGGGCGGACCAATCGAGGATGGAAAACAGGCCTTTGAGGCTCGGAATTATGATGATGCCAGGCAATCTTTTGCCAAGGCATTTGGCGATGGAGAGGCGGAAGGCGGGTATTTTCTGGCACGCATGTTTGAGCTGGGGCTTGGTGTCGAGGTCGATGACCTCGCTGCGGTAAGATTATACAGGCAAACTGCGCAGAGCGGCTATGCTCAGTCGCTCAATCGTTTGGCGCTGATGCATTTTCGCGGTGAATTGGGTGTAGCTCAGGATTTTGTCCAGGCACGAGACTATTTCAGCCTTGCTGCGAAAGCAGGCGATAAAAATGCCCAATTCAATCTCGGCAAGCTTTATTTCGAAGGCAAAGGCACAGACAAGAACCTTGATCAGGCGCTGGCATTGTATCGTCAGGCCGCAGCGCAAGATCATATCCTTGCCCTCAATACTTTGGGAGCTCTCTACAAGAAGGGAGCCAAAAGTCCGGCAGACAAGGAAAAAGCCCGTCAATATTTTCAAAGATCAGCCGAATTTGGCAATGCCGTTGGTCTGTTTGAAAGCGGTCTGTTCCAGCTGGAGCAGGGGGATGATGTTGCCAATCGGATTGCGGCCCATCGGCTCTTCAATCTCGCTGCCGCCAGAGGCCACCCCCGGGCGCTTGAGGCTTTGCGGGAATTGACCGCAGTGATGATGAGCGATGATCTCAGGCAGGCGCAAGAAGAAGCGCGGGCCTTTGTCGCGCTATCCGTCAGCGAGGGAAAGTAGGATCATGACCCATCTTACTTTTTGCAAGCCTATTGGATCTGCTCTTCTTGTTTCGGCTCTGGCGCTCTGTTTCATGTCCCCGATCACGGCAGTTGCACAAGGTGTGCCGAATGTGGATCGGAACAGACTTGAGAGTGAATTGCGGCGCGAGGCCCTGTCTCGTGCAGAGGAGCAGGAAGAGCGCCAACGCTTGGATCGCGAGCGGCGCCAAAGCAAGCGCCAGCCGGATATATCTGCCGTGCCTCTCACCGGTCCACAAGGTGGCCCCTGTTTCACGATAAACAGAATTGATCTGAAAGGGTATGAGCGGTTCGGATATCTGCCCAAGGGATATTACCGGCTCCTTGGCACATGCGCGTCTCTTTCGGATATCATTGCAGTGCTCAATGACATCAACAGCCATTATCGGGATCTTGGTTATATAACGACGCGTGCCTATCTGCCCGAGCAGGATATTTCTGATGGCAGTCTGGAAATTGTCATCATTCCGGGACAGATCGAAGGATTTGTCTATGCAGGTGGCAAACAGGCGGACCGTCGTATCAAGGCCGCATTTCCCACGAAACGGGGAAAGCTTCTCAATCTGCGTGATCTGGAACAGGGGCTTGAGAATATCAATGCTCCCCGGTCTGCGAAAGGCAAGTTTCAACTGATTCCGGGAGAAAAACCGGGCGGTTCCTTCGTAGAGGTCAATGTGGAAGACGGGCGACGGTTTCATGCAGGGCTGGATGTCAAGAATACGGGATTTGAGACAACAGGCATTGCCAAAACCACCGCCAATCTGGGGGTAGACAATCTGCTCGGTCTCAATGATCAGCTGAGCTTCGCCCTGACAACGACCCCCTTTGATGATCGTGCGGAAAAATATGCGGATAGTGTATCGCTCAGCCTGTCCGTCCCGTTTGGCAACTGGAGCTGGAGTGGTGAGAGCGGAGCCAGCCGGTATTATTTCATTCTGCCAGGGATCAACCAGTCCTATCCGGTCAGGGGGCGGTCACATTATCTGACCCTGTCGGCAGAACGGCTGCTGATGCGCAACCAGACATCGAAGATATTTGCCTATGGAGGCCTTAAACTCACCCGTACGCAGACCTTCATTGATGGTCACGAGATCGAAAGTCAGCGGCGGAGCCTGACCATTGGCTCGGCCGGGCTTCGGGGAGAGCATGCAATCCGTGCGGGCAAGCTGCACTGGGACATCGGGGCAAAATTCGGCCTTGATGCTTTCAGTGCCTATGTCTTCGACAAGAGCATCGTTGATCCGGAATTTCGACTGATCAAGGCAAGGGTCAGCTATCAGCAGCCGCTTGCCGGAACAAATCTCCGATATAAGGGCACGCTGGTCGGACAATATTCGGAGTCAATTCTTCCGGGCACCGAACAGTTCTCCATCGGCAGCTGGTCCAGTGTTCGCGGTTTTCATGAGGACACCATGTATGGGGACAGCGGCATCTATCTGCAGAATTCATTGGAATGGACTGCCATGAAGCGTCCGGATTTTGAGCTGACCTTCTCTGCCGGGCTGGATGCCGGTTATGTCGAGCCATCGAAGCTCCGGTCCTGGTCGCAGGATTATCTGGTTGGTGCAAGCCTTGGCGCAAAAATGAAATTTCACGAGAAGGTCAGCCTGGAGCTGCGGGTTGCGCACGCCCTTTCGCGGCCAACCAGAAATCCGCCCAATTCAATGCCGGCCTTCGAAGCCTCACGTACGGTGGGTTTCGCCAGTCTGACCATGGAATTTTGAAAAAACAATTATTTTGAACCATTACGGGATTTTGATCATGACCAACGGGATAGAGCGTTTTATTGCAAGGCTGCTGATTGTCATCCTGAGTCTGCAACCGACACTTTTATATGCAGACAATATTCAGGTGGTTGGTCCTGATAATGGTCCGCGCCCTCATGCTGATCAATCCTATAATGGGACGCGTGTGCTGAATATTGCCACGCCGAAAGGGGGAACATCCCACAATATCTATAGTGATTTTGTTGCCGATGATCTGATCCTGAACAATTCCGCCACCAATGTGGACACACAGCTCGGAGGATGGATTGAGGGCAATCCCAATCTGACACCCGGCAATGAGGCAAATCTCTGGATTGGTGAGGTTGTTGGAGGCAATCAGACCCGCCTGAACGGAATTCTGGAAGTTGGTGGCAAAACGATGGATGTGATCCTTGCCAATGAATTCGGAATTACCTGCAATGGCTGCGGCTTCATCAATACCAATCGGGCAACCCTGACCACCGGTAAACCTGTTTTTGCTCCGAATGGTGCCTTGCAAAGTCTGGATGTGAAACGAGGGCTTGTGGAAATTGGACCAAATGGCCTGAATCCCGAAAGCCGACTGTCGCTCTCCGACACCAGAAGGGTGGATGTCATTGCCCGGGCTGCAGCCCTCTATGGCAAGATGCGGGGGTCCGAGCTGAATATCGTCGCCGGAGCCAACAAGGTTGATTATAACTGGTCGTATGATCCGGAAACGGGGGCTGTTACCGGTATTGCCGAGCAGAGCGGATCAGGGGCTGCGCCTGCCTTTGCGGTTGATGTGGCTGCCCTTGGCGGCATGTATGCCAATGCCATCAAACTGGTTGCGACCGAGAATGGTGTCGGGGTTCGCCTCAATGGCGAGCTTGCCTCGGCAGGAAATATCTCCCTTCGCGCCGATGGCCAGCTGCGACTGGGGGCTCCATCCGCAGGTCATGTCCCCAAAATCAAGGCGAAAAAGAAGATCCGCATCAGGAATAACGGGCCGATCCTGCTCGAAGGGTCACTGGTTTCCGAGGACAATGATCTTGTTGATGTGCGAACCTCCAGTGGCGGCCTGACCTTTACCGGAGAGGCCCAGGGTGGAAATGTCACGCTGGAAAGTGCCGGTCTTGCCGATATCAGGGCCTCGGTTACTGCGCAGGGTGCCCTGCGGATCAGCTCTCTTGCCAATGATGTTTCCATTGGTACGCAAGCGGAACTGTCTGCGCAGACCATGGATATTGATGCTGCCGTCAATGCCATTCTCAATGGCAAGCTTTCCGCCATCAATAGTCTTGATATTGATGCGGTGACGAGCATCAATGCGGCTGCGGGTTCGTCACTGACCGGCGACGATATTCAGCTTGATGCACAGACTGTTCTTGCCAGCGGATTGATAACAGCTGATGACAATCTTGCCATCACTGCTGGTGCGGGTGGCGTCTCGACATCAGGAACACTAAGCGCCCGGACCTTGTCCATTGCCTCGGGCGGGACCGTGATCAATAGCGGCACGCTTTCAGCCGGTGACAGCCTGACGGTGGAAGCTGTTACATCCATCACCAATGCTGCGGTCATGATTTCAGGCAATGATCTTGCTCTGTATTCGGACCAGATTCTCAACAATGGTGGTGTGATCTGGGCCAATGACAGCGTGACCTTGGCTGCGAATGCAGATCTGGATTCCGCTTCTCTGGTTCAAAATACCAATGGCCGGATCGAAGCGTTTCAGGGTGATCTGACCATTCGGGCCGATGCAGTTGATAATATCGGCATTGCTCCGTCCTCCGTCACCAGTGAAATTATCAAGTGGGTTGAAGAGGGTAGTGGTGAGCCAATCATTCCGTCCACGGAAATTCTGAAACTTGTCAAATCTGAATATCTGGGCAGCGATGGCAAGATCCTTGCCGCTCACTATCCTGCTTATCTGGCACTATGGGTAGATTTGATCAGTGGTGCCGATACCATGTCAGCAGAAGCACAGGCTCTTCTCAAATCCACGGTCACAACCCCCAGCGGAACAGCTCTGGAATCCGAGCTGAAAACTCTTTGGTCCAATATGTTTGCCAAGGCAAACGAGGCCGGAACGACGGACCCGGCGGCCAAAGTGAAAGATATGGTCGATCCGGCCATTTTTGATGCTGATGGCAATGTTCTGCCTGCTCATGAAGCCGCTTATGTAGACTTGTGGGAAACCCTTGCGGCAGGCAACACAGTCGTGTCGGATGATGTCAAAGCCATCCTGAAGCCGGGTAGCCTCACAACGGAAGAGGTGACCGATCCGGACACCAGTATCACGACGACTGTCACAACCAACACATTGACATCCGAGAGCACGAATGTCTGGGCCGCCATGATCAGCGGTTCCGATGCCTCTTACGATATTGTCAAAATCCTTTATCAGGACAAATTCAGCAATGATGGCAAGCTGGCCGAGCTGGTCGCTGGCAAGGATATTGATATCAAGGCCGAGAAGCTGCGCAATATCTTCGGCACGGTTTCTGCTGGCGGTGATATTCTGATTACTGCCAACGAGGTGGAAAACAAGGCTCTTGGAGCAACCCAGGTATTGCTGGAGGTTCACAAGAAGCCGGGATGCTTTACCTGCCATGAAGGTGAAACCGACTTCTATGACACATTTGGCGGTCGCATTGAGGCGGTTGGAAATGTCACCATTGTCGGCAGCCTTGCCAATGAAACGGTCCGGTCCTCGGAGATGTCCATTCAGGATGTCATGAATGAGATGAACGCCTATATTGCCGAGCAACAGGCAGAGGGTGACAGTTCTCTTGCCGGGGTTCCCGGTCTGAGATCCAACAATTTTCATCTCGATGATCACCGCACGGATGCCTATACCGAACCGGTATCGGGCAACGGTGATGATATTCGCAAAATCATTCCTGTTGATACAGACAAGGTGATTGATGTCGCTGTAGCCCCGACAGTGACCCCGGGTGTTACCCCGACAGCACCAGTGGATGCCCTGCTGGCCGCTGGCCTGAATACAATTGCGGAGCGCAATCCGGAATTCACCGATTATGCCAATTTCATCACATCCAACTACATGATGGATGTGGACCGGTTGCAATATCGCGATAGTCTGATCAACAACACCCATGAGAATAATGACGCGGTCATCGGATCCGGTGATGGCTCCCCGGTGAAACTGGGGCCAATCTCATGGTTGAACAAACCGGTTCAGGTTCCGGCCCCGGACGGCTCGGGCCTCAGAACCATCTATCCCTCTGCCAGCAGCTTGGAGCTTGATCCGCGTGGTGCGGTCATCAAAGGTAAGAATGTCTCGGTTACAGGGGCCGATATTGACAATTCCGGCCAGATTCTGGCCTCAAACAATGCATCGCTGACAGCCTCGGGCTCCATCACCGGCAGGGACGGCAAAGTCTCCGCCGATACGGGGCTGGTCGCAATCACCGCCCTTGGCCGGATTGACTTCGAGGAGACAAAGATCGAGGCCAATGAGGTCGATATCATTGCCGGACAGGATTTTGTCGGCAAGGGCCTTGCTATCTCGTCCGAAAGCGATACCTCGATCTTTGCAGCAGCCGGTGTGACGCTGACTGCGCTTGAAAAGAATTATACGGCGAATAGTCCCTCCACCCGTGTCATTCCGGGCAAGGATGGTGAGTCCGCAAGGATCGTCAATACCGGTGGCGGGCGACAGGTCAGCATTCGGGACCAGAAGATTTCCACTCTTGATGTGGGCGGGGATCTATCCATTGTCACGTCGGGGGATCTGGTTCTTGCTGGCCTGAAGGGCAAGATTGACGGCAAGACCAATCTTTCTGCAGGGGGCGATCTTCTGCTGGCGGCTGTTCAGTCGGAAACAAAAATCAAGGCTGGCAATACCAGAATTCATCAGGTGACCAGCCATACCACCTCGCTGGAAAGTGGCGGTGACTTTGTGGCCAATGCCGGTGGCAAGGCCATTCTGGTTGGAACCGATATCGACAGTGGTGGCAAGGTTCAACTGGCCGCAGCTGATGATGTTGTTCTGGCGGCAAGCCAGGATATCTACACCTATGATTACAGGAAAAAGAAAGGCGGTTTCTTCTACAAGAAGGAAACTGTTGTCTCCAAAACCCGTGTGACCAACAAGGGCACCAGCATTGCTGCGCTTGGAGATGTGGACATCATTTCCCAGACGGGAGATCTGACCACAGCCGGGACGCGCTTTGCCTCAGGTCAGGGAGATGTCAATCTTTCTGCGATCGAGGGGGATATCTATGCCGGTGTATATACGGATATCTTCCGTTCCTACAGCAAGACCAGCAAATCCATTCTTGGTGGCCTTCTGGGTTCGACCAGGATTGCCAATAGTGTTGACCGGATCAATACCGGCACGGCGGCCCTTGCAGCTCTGGATCTGTCGCTGGTCTCCGGTAATGACACCACCCTGATCGGTGCACAGCTTTCTGCGGGTCGCCAACTGAGCATCAAGACCGGTGGCAACTTCAGTGTTCAGGCTGCCATTGACAGTCAGCGCCGTGACTTCTTCTCCCATGAGACGGGTCTGGTGCTGATGACCACCATCACCGAGAAGAGTTATGTCGAGACGGCAGTTCTGACCCGGTTCCTTGCCGGTCAGGGCATGGCCTTTGACATTGGCGGTGAGGCGGCTCTGACCCTTTACAATTATGCCGGTGTTGATGCGCAGACGGCACAGGATCTCTATCCTGAGGAATTGCTGGCCATCGATGGCCTGAAACTGCTGAACCAGCAGTTGGCCGATGACTATTTCTATGATGAGAAGGTTGCCCTCTCACCTGCCTTCAAGGCACTGGTTTCTGTTGCGGTGGGAGCGTTTGTCGCCCCTTACCTTGTCGGTGCGATGTTCCCGGCCCTTGCTGCGGCCGAAGCAGGAACCTTGCTCAGTGCTTTGGGATCAGGTCTTGAGGCCTTTACCGCCTCTGCGCTCGTCAATGGCCTTGATATGGCGGTTTCGGGTGACTTTGATCTTGGCGAGTTGCTCAAGGGAGCGGCCTTCTCGGGCGTGACGGCAGGTCTGACCTCCGGCATCAATCTCAGCACCTTCGGTATCACGCCTGAAAGCAATCCTGATCTGTTCCAGGGTTTGCTTGGGACCTTCGGGAACAACAAGCTCTCGCTCGGCAATATTCTTGACGGGGCGCTGGATGGTGCCATCCGGTCGGGTCTGTCCTCGGCTGTTTATGGCACGGACTTTGGTGAGGGCTTCTCGCAATCTCTGATCAGGACCGTGGTCAATCTGGCCCTTGCCGATGCGCAGTTCGAAATCGGCGAGCTGGGCTTTGCCGAGGGGTCTCCGCCTCACATGCTGTTGCATGGCATAGCGGGCTGTGCAGCAGCGGCAGCATCAGGCAACAGTTGCGCCGCAGGAGCAGCGGGAGCTGTAGCACAAAGCGTCTTTGCGGGGGTATTGAGTGGAACTGATCTGAAGCCGGAAACCGCAACCAAGCTTTCCCGGATGCTTGGAGCCCTGGCTGGATTTGCCCTTTCAGAAGGAAAAGCCGAAAATGTGAATATTGCAGCCGACATTGCCCAATCGGCCTTTGAGAACAACTATCTCAAGCACACAGATATCGCCGAGCTTTCGGAGGAGATTAAACAGTGCAAGGCCAAACAGGGTGGATGTACCACTGAAGAACAACGTGAAATTGCCCTGAAATATGTGCACCGGGCTGTGGGCAATGACAAGGAGTTGGCGCAGAGCTGTTACACGGATGAATGCGTTAATAGTTTCTTGCAGAATGCAGCCAAATATGGCGATGTTATCGCGGAGATTTCCAAGCAGAGCCCTCTGATTGCAACCTATCTTGCCAGGTCCGGCTCCTTCTTTGTATCTGGTCCGGCCCAGCGGCAACTGGCAGTCAATATTGACTACGCCAAAGGATATCTGGACTATCAGCAAACCAAATGCTCTGGATTGTCTGCCATTCAATGTCAGGCAGATTATGCGGTTGCCTATCAGGACTATCAGGAAGATATGGTTCTGGTGCAGAAAGCCAAGCTTGTATTGGCGCTTGCAACGGGTGCCTTGCCTGCTGGTGCTAGTGCTCTTCTGAGTATGCGTACCTGTCTTTCCAACCCGGTCTGTATCAATGAAATGGCTATTCTTGCAGCTGAGGTAGCTGCCGGTGATGCTCTGACTGGCAACAGTCTTTCAATGAGTGTTCATACTGGCGGCAAGGTTGTGATGAAGGCAGGAGACCAGATTGTTGGTCTGATTGATGATGCCGGTCGGGTATTGGCCAGGGTCGACGATGTGGCAGGCAACGCTCTTGTCTTCCGCAATACAGATGGTAGTCTGCTAAGGCTGAACAATACTGGTGACCTTGTCGCTACAAATAGAATAGTGCCCGATGAGATACTGGATCAGGCAGACTTAGATCGCTTTGTGACCCTGAGAAATGATCTCGGTATTACAAGCAACAATCAGTTGAGGCGGAATGTTGCAGTGGGTGAAGGTAATGTGGATGGAGTAGATATAGGTGAAATTATTGGTGTAAGTGGCAAACGTGGTCCTGGTGTTGATATGCCTGAAAACCCGATTTTCGCGACCACGACTGTTGGCCATCCAAGGAATTTAGATTCAGAGGTATTTGTGCTAGAGAATTTGGCACAGCGCCTGACTCCGCAATCAACTGGAACAGTCCGACTTCTGAGCGAGAGAACTGTTTGTAGTTCTTGTCAAGGCGTCATCACTCAATTCAGAGAAAAGTTCCCGAACATCAATCTGATCGTAAGGGCTGGTAGCCAATGATGCAGAATTTTGATTATCTACAAGACTGCCGGAAACTCTATGATCAAAGGTTGCTTTCAAAATTTGGTCCACCAGTAGGGGCTGCTGAGGTAGAAATTACTGAGCTACAGGCTAAGTTGGATAAAAATCTACCGATTGCTTATCGTCAGTTTTTACTATGGATGGGTAAGGATAAATACGGTGCCCTAAAAGGGAGCGAGTGGTTTATTGATGAGGTTTATGAAAATGGAGAATTTCTGGAGGAGTTTTTGGCTGAAAATGAAGTCAAAGGGATGGCATCAAATCCTATAGTCTGTTTTTTCAGCCACCAAGCATACATGGCAGCATGGTTCTCACTAGATAATCCGCAACCAGATCCATTGTGCGAATTCTATTCGGAGGTGAGTTCAAATTCTGTTCCAGTTAACGTCGGACCGTTCAGCTCTTTTTTGCTAAAAGAACTTCAAGGTGTAGCGGAGACATTGGTTTAAAAAGTGCGAAAACTGTGCGAATGTGTTTGGAGCGGAATAATGCTTGCTGATGGCGAAGATTCTAGTGGTCTAGACATCGATTAGTTCGCAGTCGATGTTAATGGTAAGGTTGCCCTCTCACCTGCCTTCAAAGCACTGGTTTCGGTTGCGGTGGGAGCGTTTGTCGCCCCTTACCTTGTTTGTGCGATGTTCCCGGCCCTTGCGGCCGAAGCAGGAACCTTGCTCAGTGCTTTGAGATCAGGTCTCGAGGCCTTTACTGCCTCTGTGCTCGTCAATGGCCTTGATATGGCAATCTCGGGTGACTTTGATCTTGGCGAGTTGCTCAAGGGAGCGGCCTTCTCGCAATCTCTGATGAGGACCGTGGTCAATCTGGCCCTTGCTGATGTGCAGCAGGGGCCGCAGGAGGAATAGCACAAAGCCTGTATTCGGGTGTGGTTGCAGACACAGAGCCAAAGCCGGAAGATTACGGCTCTCTGGATGCCTATGAAACCGCACATAATAAATGGTCCAAAACGCATTTGACCAATGTCGAGATGGTTTCGGCTATCGCAGGTTTCTTCTTTTCTGGAGGCGACGCCCAGAATGTCAATATTGCCGGTTCGACAGGACAATCCGGGCTTCAGAATAATTACCTCTCACATTCGCAATTTTCAGAATTGGAAAGAGAGTATGATGCATGTGGTGAGGATTTGGCCTGTGTCGAGAAAACTCTGGAGTGGTTCCTGCAGCTCTCGCTTGATCAGGAGCACAAATTGGCAATGTGTGGTGCCAACTTCGTGTGTTCAGCACCCCATATTGTTGCTTTGGGTGAAACATTTGATAGTGCCGAAGTAAAGGACTTCATTTACCAGCTTGGACAACGGGTTCAGGAGAATCTGAACCGCGCCGGGTTTGGCGGAGGCTCCAACACTTGAGTAGTATGGAGCATCATGGGCAAAGCAGTAAACAAATATTCCCCTGAAGTGCGCGAGCGTGCAGTACGGATGGTTTTTGACAATCAAGGCCAGCATGCGAGCCGTTGGTCAGCAATCCTGTCTATTTCCTCGAAGATCGGCTGCTCGCCGCAAACCCTGAACGAATGGGTGAAGAGGAGCGAGGTTGATAGCGGCCAGCGCAGTGGCATTACGACAGAAATGTCTGAGAAGATGAAGGCGCTTGAGCGTGAGAACCGTGACCTCAAACAAGCCAATGAGATCTTGCGCAAGGCATCTGCATTGCTGCGCTTGGAGATGTAGACATCATTTCCCAGACGGGAGATCTGACCACAGCCGGGACGCGCTTCGCCTCAGGTCAGGGAGATGTCAATCTTTCCGCGATCGAGGGGGATATCTATGCCGGTGTGTATACGGATATCTTCCGTTCCTACAGCAAGACCAGCAAATCCATTCTTGGTGGCCTTCTGGGTTCGACCAGGATTGCCAATAGTGTTGACCGGATCAATACCGGCACGGCGGCCCTTGCGGCTCTGGATCTGTCGCTTGTCTCCGGTAATGACACCACCCTGATCGGGGCGCAGCTTTCTGCGGGTCGCCAACTGAGCATCAAGACCGGTGGCGACTTCAGCGTTCAGGCTGCCATTGACAGTCAGCGCCGTGACTTCTTCTCCCATGAGACAGGTCTGGTGCTGATGGTGGGTTGAAGTCCTTCGATGAGGAAATCAAACTCCTTGATGGCAAATTCAATTGCCGCATTCGTGAGCACAAATTTGTTCGTGAATGTACGGGCGGTGCCATTGTTCAATGGTGGGTCTTAAAAGCCAGCAATGATGATGTCGTCAAAGGGGTTGAGCTTCAATGGAAGAGAGACACTGCAACACAGAGTGTTCTCGATTATACGGAAACTCGTGGGCTGCCAGAAAATGAATTCAAGAGCTTACGATTGGCCATCGCTACAGAAGATGAGTTCAAGCTTGTATCTGAGAAATCTTTGATTTGGTACAAAAAAGACCGCTCCTCGATCTATCACTCTCAGATCAAGATCAGACCATTTCTCTAGACCTGACAAAGGGGGGGAGAGGTTAGTAGCGACTGCGATCTCTTTCCCCTTAGAACGGCATTTTTTTAGCAGCCTGATTCTTGATTTTTTAATTCATGAATATGCAATTAAAGATTGTTTTTCAGGTATTTTTTAATGTTTTGTGACTCTGGATTGTATGTGTCCACAACTTAATAACGATGAAAATCCTGTCTTTCCCTCACTGGTGGTGATTTTACCCATTGTACTGCCTTGCGATTTCTGCTCGATAGTTCTCAGGTTTTAAATTAGGAAGGCTAAGTAATGCCTCGGGAACTTGTGTCGGTGATCACTGGGCTTCTACTCCTTGTCGTGGTAGCTGGAACGACCTCTGCAATGGCTGTTTGGGCTATGCATGAGCAAGTTGTGCTTGCGATCTGGATTGGTATCCTGTTCCCTCCGTTAATATCCTCGTCGATTTTCTGGAGTTTTTTATCAAAACACGATTTTGAAAGAAATGACGATAAAATATTATCGATAGTTATGCCATTTTCTAGTATTTGCATTGTAACATTCATATTTTTTGTTTTATATATTAAAAGTTTTATTCTTTTTGATGATCATATTTTTTATGTTGTTTATTTTTTGATTTTTTTTGGAGTTTTATTTGGAGCTACAATTTCTTTATTGAAGGGCTTTGATAAGCTAAACTTGTATTTAGTGATATTAGTGACTGCTATATTATATTTATCTCTTGTTCATTTTATGTCTATTGTGATTGAGAGTTCCAGTTTTACTGGTGTTTTTTCTAATTTTAAGAAAACACAATCCTTCAGAATACGAGGTGAAACGGAAGGAGAGGCAACTTTTATGCTTGTTGCTTTTTCATTTCTGTTTTTCTCTACAAGCCTTTCCATCACTCTTCGTCGTATAGGTAAAGAACTTTTCTCTAGAGTTTAGAGATTGATTTGAATAGGTCGAATTTATGACAAGTATCGTTGATTTAACAGAAGAAGAACTTTGGTCAGAATTAAGTGACGCTGTAGGAAGTTCGTTAAATGCCTTAGAGGCAGCGTTCAAATATCTTTACGATCAAGCTACCGATCCAGATAACATAAAAATCCTTGCAAAATACCTCGATGAAACTTCGAAGGCTAATATTGCGGTTACTGGCTTTTTTGCTGCTCATAAGTCATTTAACGAAGTGGACGATTCCAATACTGCTGAATTTGCAGCACTTCGAGGTGCTATTGAAGTTATAGCAACCATTGGAACAGGTTTTGTTATCGGAACAGGTGTAGTTGCTGGATCTGCGGCGCTTATGGCTTCGGCAATTCCTGCTTTGACAACAGCTGGCCTTGTTACCGGTCTTGTATTCGCGGGTACAAAATTTACTTCACTCTATCAAGACTATGCCAGCAGTTCTCTTGTTGAATGGCTCAGAGATAATTTGGCAATCTCATTTACAACCGATGTCGACTTGCCTAGCTCATATGAAGATAAAAGTCTGTTTCATATTAAGCGACATGCCGATTTTGTTCTTGAGGCCAAGAATGGTGCTATCATTTTCATGGGCGGCGATGGTGTTGATTTTATCACAGGATCGAATGACGTTAACACTGGAGACAGAATCGAAGGGTTCGGAGGCAACGATATTATTCGTGGAAGGGCTGGTGATGATATCATCTGGGGTGATGCCGGAAATGATATTCTCGAAGGCGGAGAAGGTGCTGACGAGATCCATGGTGGTATCGATGATGATGTTATAGCTGGCGGTACTGGCTCTGATGAAATCTGGGGAGATAGTGGTCACGATACTATTTTTGCCAATTCTGAGTCCGATGAGTCTGAGGAAGAAGGTGTTCTTGATATCATCCATGGTGGACTAGGCAATGATTTAATCTACGCCAGTGAAACTGAGAATGAGATTTATGGTGACGCTGGAAATGACCAGATTATTGGCTCAGATACATTTGGGATGTTTGCCGGTGGATATGGTAATGATCGCTTTTATGTCTCGGCAAAAAAAGACGATAATGAATCCCAGATTCTAGGTGAAGACGGTAATGATCAAATCTGGGTTGGCAGTTACGTTGATATTGTAAATGGTGGTCAAGGCGATGACTATATCTTTGTGGAAGGATATGGCTCCAAGACAATCATTGGAGAGGCTGGATTTGATCGTGTCTATTACTCAGACTATTATTCCTTCCAGGGCTCCGGAACGGAAATTGATGTCTACGATAACACACGTCCTGAACTAAGGGTCGGTTCGAAAGAAGGCTTCGGTGATGATTTTACTGCTTCGTTTACATGGACCTCAGGCGAGTTCACGCTGACTCCAATTAAAGATGAGTTCACCGATAATCTCTTTGGTGTTGAAGCCATTGCCATGACTGATTTGGATGAAGTCGCGTATATTGATGGGCTGAATCACAATCTTAATTTGTATTTTGGGCTCGGCAATCACGATATTCATATCAATAGTGGTGATGGAAGCGAAATCACTGCTGGTCCAATGCGTTTTGACTTCAATATGCTGTTTGCAGAAGAAGAACAGACAAATAGCATAAGTGGGCATAGCTCTCTATCTCAGGCTGAACGTAGCAATGCAATCATATCTCTGGATGGTAAACAGTTAGTCGGCGGGGCATCCTTCGATTTTAATATTTTCGAGAAGCGCACGGAAGATTTCAAATCCTATAATCCTTTTCTATCTGATCGCATTTATAGCAATGTACTGACCAACTCGGATTGGCTTCAAGCTCGAAATAATCACGTATTGGGCATTCTTGATACCGCAAAAAATCTCGCGACTGGCACTGGTATTTTCGGTATCAGTTTATCTATGGTGTTTGGCGGGTTCGCGCTCGGTGAAAAGCAGTCGTGGGATGAAAATTACATCAGCATCGCCGAGCAGAGAATATTCGGAAAACATGATGAAGAATATATAGTCACAGATTCACTCGGCCGAAAAGTCGACGTTGTCGAGAGTGGGGTTGTCTATAATCTAAAAATCGTTGTCGATAGTTCCGAAGATGAAAAGCAGGAAATTATCATCGGTGAATGGCAACAGGGTGATTTTGGTATTCATCTTCAAGCTGACGGATTAGGAAAAGGTATCGATACAGGTACCAGCCGCAATGGCAAGTATGATATCCCTGAAGATTACTCTCCCTCTGATCGTGATAAGGCTCTTGAACCGTCCGGGCATACTCCTCCGCAAATAGATGATCAGACCGGTGATCCTGCCGATCCAACCAATCCAGAAAGCCCCACTCCTTCCAAGTCCAGGAGAGAGCATAGTGAAGCCACTCCGTATCACCGTGGTGGAACAGATGGTGATGATACGTTGTCAGCTGGAGAAGGGGATGATGTCTTCCGCTCAGGTGAGGGCAATGATGATCTTTCTGGTGGTGGTGGACACGATACTTATCACTTTGATGATGATGATGGAGACAATATCATCCGTGATGGTTCGTCAGGTAATACCATTGCTCTTTATGGCTTCAATACCGAAACAGTAACCTTTGTTGATGTTCCTGGGCTGATTGGCGGTCAGACAGATAGGTTGATTACCTTTGGCTCGACAACAATTCGGATTGTAGGCTGGTCTGAGATGGATCAGGCAACCAGAGATGCTTGGAACATTATCACCGTTGAACGTCCTGCCACTACACCGGAAAATGAAGAGGATTTACCTGATCTGGTCTCGCATGGCCTTGAGCTAGAAGGGGATGATACAGCTAATGAACTGAATGGCTCTGCTCTCAATGATGTTATCTACGGCCGAGGTGGAGATGACACACTTCAGGGGGGTGGGTCTGACGATCAAATCTTTGGTGGACTTGGGAATGATCTTATTTCTGGCGATGCTGGCGATGATCGTCTGTTTGGTCATTCAGGCAATGATACAATCTTTGGCGGAGATGGTAACGACTATATCGATAGTGGTGATGGCAGCGATCATGTCAGCGGTGGCAAAGGTAATGATACAATCATCATTGGCGATGGAGTCGTTGACGGAAGTTCAGGTAATACCGTGTTGTTTAACCATGGCGATGGGAACGACACGGTTACGGTGAATGATCGTGCTAGCACTTTGATCTCAGTGCCAAAAGTCAATCAAGATAAGTTAGTTCTTGGTTATGGCATTCAGCCAGACAATGTCACTCTGCGTGGTTCTCTAGAGGATTCTGATAGCCTGATCTTGAGTTTTGGTGATGGGGCAGGCTCGATCACGATTAAGAACCAATACGAGTTTTCTTACGGGCTTTTTGATGTAAATATTGGTGGTTTTGATGTAATCGAGTTTGCCGATGGAACCATTTGGCAGCGTGAAGACCTAATCAATAAATATTATGCGCAAAATCTGACCGCAAATTCTGACATTTTTGTAGGTGCAGGTAATCGTGACGACGATATCAGAGCGACTACTGGAGATGATATCTTAGCTGGTGGAGCTGGCAATGATATCTATCACTGGGAAAGAGGCAGCGGGAACGATACGATCATTGATCATGAAGGTATCAATCAGCTGATATTTGCTTCTGGCATATCTCCTGAAGATCTCAGCTTGGTGTTGCAGGAGAACAGCGATCCTTCAAATCCAAATTCACATAGTCTGAACCTTGTCATCACGATTTCAGGCAACAATGGCGGTACGATTACAGTCAAAGACTATTCTGGTACCTCTGTGTTGAGTTCCGTTGAGTTTGCCGATGGAACTATTTGGAACAGTTCCCAGATTGTGAACCAGATTGAGAATGGCTCTGGCACCGCTGGTGCGGATCAACTTTACGCAGGAACTGATAACGCTGTCGTATTTGCGGATGCAGGCAACGACATTGTGAAGGGCTTTAGAGCCGGGCAGAAGCTCTATGGTGAAGGTGGTGACGATACTATTCAGCATTCCGAGAGCGCAAATACCATTAGTGGCGGCGGCGGTGATGATAGCCTTCAGCAGATTGTGGTCGATCATTTTTCTGAAAATGCAGTGACCTATGTCTTTGATGGTGAGTTCGGAAATGACCGCCTTAGCTATTGGTCCGGTGGTGAGAAAACACTTAAAGAAAACAAAGATATTGTCGAATTCACCCAGCATGATCTAAGCGATTTTGATTTCAGCATTGAAAACTACAATCACATTGTGAGTGGCGGTGTAATTGTATCCGAGGAGAAAGTTGCTGATTTTAAATGGACGACTTTGGATGGCGAAAACTCGCTTACTCTTGAAAATGTTCAGGCTGATAGTGCGACTGAGATTTCTAGTACTTCGGTTAAACAATATGTCTTTGCCGACGGTGAAATGATTGATCAGGATACCGCCAATAAAATAGCGAATGAATCGCTTGGTGCAGACGCTACAATGACAGGTGGGAACGTGTCTGACCGATTGAATGGCTCCGAATTGGATGACAAACTGATTGGTCTAGGTGGAAACGATAACATCGCGGGGCGCGATGGTGACGACTTCATCAATGGCGGAATTGGTAATGATCGCCTGCGCGGTAATGATGGTAATGATATCGTTCTCGGCGGTCGTGGTGACGATATAATTACGGGTGATGAGGGCGATGATCTGCTTCTCGGCAACAGCGGCAATGACCTTATTGTTGGTGGTCGGGGCGATGATACGCTTCTTGGAGGTGCCGGAGATGATATTTTCCAGTTCTCCGCTGGTCACGGGAAGGACTTTATTGGTTCGGGAATTTCTTCGTCACAAGCTGGTAGAGACAGAATTGTTCTGGATGAAACTATCGCGAAAGCAGATGTAAGCTATGCTTTGAACTCACATGGTGTATTGCGAATTTCATTCGCAAATAGCCCGGATGATCTGATTTTTGTTCAAGACTTTGTCGAGAGAGGAGCCCTTACCGTAGAGTTTGCCGATGGCACCGAACACAGTATAGATCAGATTCTTGATACGCTGCATCAGCAAGCTTCCGGCTCTAGTATCATTAGCACCAGTTTTGCAACACCTAACGATGATAACCAAGGACGTGCTCATGCGTTCAACGGGGCGGACTCGGGAGTTATCGATCTTGGTTCTGCCTGGGAAAAAGTTATCTTCTCAAAAGGTGGTGGGCAGGACACCGTTAAGGACTTTTCCGTGAATGATCAATTGTTGATCAAGGGATACGAGTCCGGAGATGCCAAATTCTCAAAAGTTGGCAGTGATCTGCTTGTTAAATTTGTGGGTAGTGACGATCAAATTCTCCTCGAAGATGTATTCTATTCTTCTGGTAGTCGGATAAACTCCTTTGGCCAAGTTGTATTCCAAGATGACACTGCATTGAATGAAGCGGCTCTGCTAAACCGTTTGATAAGTGATCAAGCAACAGACGGTAACGATACCATTAGCTCGTTTGGTTCTGATCAACCTGCAAATGAGATCCTTCATGGAGGTTTGGGGAACGATATTCTCGATGGTGCCGAAGGTGCAGATAGTTATGTATATTATCTGGGTGATGGTGCCGACGTCGTGAATGACAGTGATGACGCATCAATTACCCAATATGGATATATTGATCGTTTGGAGCTACGAGGTGGTATTTCCAAATCAGATGTTTCGGTATCGATTTCTTCCCAAAATCCACTTGATCTCGTTCTGACCTTGCCTGATGGCGGTAGTATCACACTCACCAATCAGCTAGCTGGTGATGCACGTGGTATAGAACAATTGGTTTTCGAAGCTGATGGTATTCTTACCAAAAGTGAGCTTCAGACAATGGCACTTCAGACACAGGCGACTGATGGCAATGATACCATCACCGGTACTGTCAATGGAGATAGCATTTCAGGGGGACTAGGTGACGATACACTTAGTGGTGGAGCTGGGAATGATAATTACTATTACAGCGCCGGCGACGATGTGATCGTTGAAACAGCAGACAACGGTTTTGATCAACTGGTGTTCAGCTCAGGCATTTCAGCGGGCGATATCGAATATGCGATTGATCCTCTCAACACAAATGATCTTCTGTTAAAGCTCTCCAACGGCAACCAAATTCGTCTGCAGAACCAGATGGTCGACGGTGGTGTTGAAGCGGTGCTGTTTGCTGATGGGACGACTGTTTCCAGAACCGAAATCGCAGCATTTGCATCCCAATCCTCACAGACAGATGGTAATGACACTGTCGTGGGCTCGGGAGTCAGCGAAGTCTTTGCCATGGGGGCTGGTGATGATGTGTTCGACACAGGTGCCGGATACGATGTAATCTCGTTCGACGCAAACGGGGGGGCTGATCGCGTCGTCAATAGCCAAGCCGAGCTTGCGGTTGATAGCGTTTATTTCGACGACACTATTGTGGAGACTGATGTTACTCTTGCAATCTTGAACGGATCTGATCTTCTGATTACAACGAACAAGGGTTCAGGTAGCCTGACGTTGGAGGGCTACTTCTCTGGTAGCGGAGCTGACCTGAAAGTTGCGGGCTCCGTGGGAAGTTTGATTTTCTCAAATGGAACGGCTTGGAGCACCAACGATATCCTGCAACGTGCTTCAGGAGCGGTGAATAATACTGCAGAAGCACCGCGTCTCAATGGGGCGCTCGACAACATCGTTGCGCGTGAAGATGCATCTTTCTCCTTCACACCAGATTTCAGTGACTTTATAGCGCAGAACCCAGGCGACACGCTGACATTTACAGCAACATTGGACAACGGAGAACCATTGCCGGAATGGGTAACGTTTGACGGAACGACCTTTAGTGGAACTCCAGACAACGATGATGTTGGGGTCTTTTCTATTCTGGTCACAGCGACGAACCAGGCCGGTCATAGCGCATCAACTGGGGCATTCTTTGTCGTGGAAGGCATAAACGATGCACCCACAATCGAAAATCAAATATCTGCTCCGGACCTTACCATAGAGACTGATTTTGAGTTTTCAGTTCCTGAGCGCTTTTTCAGTGATATTGATAGTTCGAGCTTTAAGTTTTCTGCTGAATTGGAAAATGGCGATCCGCTTCCGGAATGGATCGTGTTTGACCCGGTAACTCTTACTTTCTCTGGCAATCCCCACGATGGTGCCGAAGGGCAGTATAATTCCTCCAAGGAGTATAGCATTCGTCTGACTGTGGAGGATGATGAAGGTGCCTCCGTTGCCACAACCTTTACCGTTACTGTGAAGCCATCAATTTCTGGCCAGGCTCTGACCGGTACGAACGCCTCTGAAACTTTGGACGGAACAAATGGTATGGATGTCATTAACGGCGGGGCCGGTGATGATATCCTGTATGGGAATGGCGGTTTCGATATTTTCGAATTCGGCGTTGGTAGCGGTCACGATGTGATCAAGTACGATGATACCTCTCACAATATTGGCAATCCCGTACTGGATAGCCATGATGGTGGAAATAAGATCCGTCTCATGAATGGACTGACACCTGATGATATCGAGATCGGTCGAGCTAAGGGCGAATATGAAGACAGTTATGACTTTGGTAGCAGCCTGGTCATCACAATTAAGTCAACCGGTGAGACGCTAACTGTTGAGAAACAGTTTGAGAAAATCGGAGATGGTACTCGTCATATCATCGAGGAGCTGGAATTCTCAGACGGTACAATCTGGTCTGGGCAGCGTATTTTTGAAGAAATGATCAAATTCACTTCAGGAAGTGACGTCATCGTTGGTGACAATTCCACGAACCACCTGAGGGGAGGCGATGGAAACGATACCATCTACAGCAATATTGAAAATATTACAGATGTAAACGGTGATCGTGGTGGCAACATTATTGATGGCGGACGAGGGAATGATATCATTCATGCCTCAGGCAAAGATGATGTAATTGTCATAAACAGAGATAGTGGGGTCGACCGATCCGGTGCGCAATATGATGAAGCTGTTAGTTTGAAACTGCAGTTTGCAGATGGGATCAATCCTGAAGACATCGTCATTTATGAGAGGAACTGGCAAGAGTATGTCAATACTGCTTATTGGTCTTCAAATGCGCCACAGAATCCCAATCAGCCAGCCCTACCAAATGGGATCACTCTAAATAAAGGGCAGGTCTTCATTGGGTTGGCAGATGGCAGCGCAGGCTTTATTTCGAACGATTTGTCGCTCAATTTTGGTGTTCGCGGCGTCAACGAGTTGCTGTTTGCGAATGGTACATCATATAGCCTGGAAGCATTCACGCAGGCCTATCCGGCTAACAACTTCAGTTATGTGAAAAACGGAACTGGTGGAGACGATTACTTGGTCTCAGCAGCGTATGGTGCATATTTTGACGGTGGTGCTGGGGATGATGTTATTGATCATTCCGCTGGAAACAACGTCTTCTTCTACGAACTCGGCGACGGCAGCGACATAATTCAGAGCTCTTCAACAAACAATACCAACTACAACAAACTTGTTTTCGGGGCCGGTATCTCAGTCTCAGATATTGCTTTTAGGCGGGGAACGGCCGAGAGCTGGATGGATGATAACTACGATACCAACAACGTAGACATGCTGTTCATTGATGTTTTGCCGACAGGTGACACTATCAAGGTTCTTACTATGTTTAGTTTTAATCAGGATAGTTCACCTGCAATATCAGAGATTGTCTTTGAGGACGGCACTACCATTCTGGCAAATGAGATCATGTCAGATTTGGCCAAGTCGACCGATGGTTCGGATCAGTTGATTGGTTTTGACTATCAGCCCGATCTGATCAAAGGTGGCCTCGGCGATGATACTATCAAAGGTCTATCGGGTAACGACACTCTGGCAGGTGAAGGCGGCAATGACATTATCGAAGGTGGCGATGGAGCGGACACGCTTTCCGGTGGTCAAGGTAATGATCAGTTGGCCGGAGGCCGAGATGATGATGTCTATACCTACAACCTGGGCGATGGACATGATACGATCACTTCTGAGGGTGGAATTAGTTCTTATGCCGATCTAACCAATAATGACAAGCTAGTTTTTGGTCAGAATATCGCACCTGAAGATGTTTTAGTCGTACGCGTAGATGGAGCCCCAAATGATCTTCGCTTGCACATTGTTGGGGGAGATGGATCGGTCTATCTTGTTGATCAGCTTCGTCCTGCACTGACGGGTCGCAGCTATCATGTAACGGAAATCCAGTTTGCAGATGGAACTGTGTGGAGCGCCTCTGACCTTGAAAACAAGGCTCTAAATTCGTTGCCACAAGGATGGCAAGACGGCTCCTCAAATAAGGACACATTGGGTGGAACCGGTGGCGATGATTACGTCACTGCTGGTGCTGGTAACGATAATGTAGATGGAAGTCTGGGCGCTGACCAATTGGATGGTGGTGCTGGCGAAGATATCATCTCATATCAAGCTTCTAATGCTGCTATTGATATCGATCTATCTGACACTATCGCTGAAACCGGTGGTTTTGCTCAAGGTGATGAATTGAGTAACTTTGAGCATATCAAGGGATCTGATTTTAACGACAAAATCTCTGGTAATTCTGACCTTCTTTCGATCTCTGGTGGTCTGGGGAATGATGAACTTGAGATTAGCGGTGTGGATGATTTCCAGGTGCGAGAACTGCTTGGGCAGGAAGGTGATGATACATATAAAATTACCAAATCGTCTGGCAGTATCTTGATTTCCGCTGATGGAGAAACCAGCAACGGTGGTTCCGATACAATCATACTACAAGATCTGACAATCGATGAACTTTCACTGGAGGTTTTGCCAGTCGATCCAGACCAACCTGAGAACGGAAAAACCCTGCGCTTGTATTGGGCCAGTGGCATTGATGCTGGTGAGATCCTTTTGGCCAACGAAGGTGTGAACATAGAGAATATTCAATTCTCCGATGGCTCACAAATGTCAGTGCAAGAGGTTATTTCAGCCACAGCTGCGATATCTACTAATCCTGATAGCTATACGTTGGGAGTTAACAGAGAAGCCAATCTGCATGTTCTCTCCAATGATTTCAGTAAGAATGGCAGTGATCTGACAATCACTCATATCAATGGCTCCGCAATGTCAGCGGGCTGGCATATCTATACGGATTTTGCCAAATTGATTTTGAATGCGGACAACAGCATCAATGTCAAACCATTCTATGGATCCACTGGCGACTATAGCTTCACCTATACAGTGACTGACGGCACCAACTCCTTCGATGCAACGGTTTCGGGTAAAATCGTTTCACCAACGAATGGTACTTCCGGGGCTGACAACATGGTTGGCGATGGTAGTGAGAATGTTCTCTGGGCTCTGGATGGGAATGACACGCTCACCGCAGCTGGCGGGAATGACACACTCTATGGCAATGATGGTGATGACACTCTCGATGGCGGCCAAGGTGATGACTATCTGATCGGTGGTGCTGGTAATGATAGTCTTGCTGGTGGTGAAGGGACTGATCAGCTTCTTGGTGAAGCTGGCGACGATATCTTCATCTTCGCTACTGGCGATGGCGATGACACTGTTATGGATTTCGTAGCTGGTGCAGGTAGTGATGATGTCATTCGTTTTGAATGGGGTTTTGACAATTTTGCGCAAATGATTGCAGCTGCTCGCCAAAATGGCCCTGACGTGATTATCGATATTGATGCCAATAATTCCATCACCCTTAGCAACATTACATTGGCTGAACTGCATGCAGATGATTTTGAGTTTTCAGCCACAGCTCCTATATCTGCCAATCCTGACACCTATACGTTGGGAGTTAACAGAGAAGCCAATCTGCATGTTCTCTCCAATGATTTCAGTAAGAATGGCAGTGATCTGACAATCACTCATATCAATG